>JBKOYU010000587.1:0-5936 GCA_046725575.1 Actinomycetota bacterium
TCGATAATGCCCAGTGCCGCACGGACAGCGCGCTGTGCATCATCTTCGTGGGCGCGGGGATAGCCGAAGTAGACCAGCAGGCCGTCGCCGAGGTACTGGGCGATGTGTCCGTCGAAGCGGGCGATCACCTTCGCGCACGCGTCGTAGTAAGCGCCCATGAGGTCGCGCCATTCCTCGGGATCGAACTGGCTGGCCAGAATCGTCGATCCAACGAGGTCGCAGAAGAATATGGTCAGCTGGCGCCGCTCACCCTGGTGTCCGGCCGTCCAGACGAGCCCGTGCCCGTCCTCGCTGACGGCGTCCGGGTGGGCGAACAGCAACTCGGTCCGCAGCGCGTCCAGCCGCTCGTCGTCAAGGCCGAAGTGTTCCTTCAGGGCGCGATAGGACACGCGGCCGCGGCTGCGGAGAAGATCGACGATCTCGTCGAGCACCGCGTAAAAATCCATTCGTCCCCCGCTCCGCCAGAAGCGTCAGGTCAATGGTGCGGCAAAACCCCGTTGTTCACAGGGTGATTCGCTAACGGCCGGGGCCAGGTGGGCCCGCGAAGGCCTGGGCAATTGACAGCCACTTCTCAGCTTCGGCGCCGTCCGCCGTCACGTCGAGATCGGTTCGCGGCCTGCGTTGCGTGACGAGCATGCAGAAGTCCTCGGCAGACCCCGTGACACGCTGCGCAGCGTCCTGTGGACCCCACTCCCACACCGAGCCGTCCGGCGCGCGCAACTCCACCCGGAACGGCTCGGCCGGCGGGGTCAGCCCGTTGATGGAGAATGCGAAGTCGCGCGTGCGCACGCCGATGTGCGCGATCGATCGCAGCCGCGCCGTCGCGGGCCGCTTCACTCCGAGCGCGTCGGCGACGTCCAGGCCGTGCGCCCAGGTCTCCATCAGCCGGGCGGTGGCCATCGACGGGGCGCTCATCGGCGGGCCGAACCACGGCAGCTTGCGGCCGTCGGCGACGTGCAGCAGTTCGTCGTGTAGTTGACCCCGGGTCTGGCGCCAGTCGGCCAAGAGACGTTCGGGCGGCAGCGCCGCGAGCTCCTCGGCGCCCACGTCGACGAAACCCGTCGGATCCTTGGCCGCCTCGGCCAGCACCGCCGCAAAGCCGGCCTCGTCGGTCACCGCGGTCAGCGCGACGCGATCGGTCCACAACAAGTGCGCGATCTGATGGGCGATCGTCCACCCCGGCGCGGGCGTCCCCTCGGCCCAGCGATTAGCGGGCAGGTCGGCGACCATGGCGTCGAGGTCGTCGCTTTCCGCGCAGAGATCAGCCACCATCGGCGCCGCTGTCGACATGGCGGTCACCTTAGTCCGGTGCCGAAGCGCGGCGACCGACGCTGGCGTGAACGGCCAGTCCTGCCAGGTACACCGCCACCCCGGCAAGCGCCAGCGCGGGTTCGTGGCCGTTGGCCGGAATCACCGTCGCCGTCAACGTCATCGCGACGATGAACGCCATCCAGAACAGCGCGTCCTGGACCGCGAACACGTGACCACGCAGCGCGTCGTCGACGTCGATCTGCATTGCGGTATCCGCGCACAGCTTGACCACCTGTCCAGCTGCGCCCAGCAGAAAACCGCACAGCACCATCACAGGAAGCTGTAGGCCGGAGCCGCACAGCTGTACGACTGCCGCGAAGGCCAGCGCGCCGTTGGGTGCGGCGTACCGGCCCCAGCGACGGACGATGGTCGGCGTCAGTGCAGTCGCGAGAAACGAGCCGGCACCCGTGGCGGCGAGGAACATCACCGAGGTGCCCAGTCCGGCGACTTCCTTGGTGTCGGTGTGCCGCACCATCACTAGCACCAGCAGTGTGTTGATGCCTAACACCATCCGATGGGCGGCCAGCCCCGACAACGTGGCCTTGACGGTCGAGACAGCCAACACCGTGCGCGCGCCGTGCAGCCACCCGGTGGCCACCGCATACAAGACGGAGCCGTGGATGGACCGATTGCTCTCGTGGGGCCCGAGAATGTGCGGCGGGAAGCGCACCGACAACAGCAGCGCAACGCCGACCGGAGCCGTGACGATGAAAATGATTGCAGCGGCCCCGGTGTCGTCAGCGCCGAACAACGAGCGTGGTACCAGCATGAAGGCGGCGCCAAGGAACGCCGCTGCGGCGCCGGTGGCGGTGGCCACCGAGTTCATCGTGACCACTTGCTCGCGGCGCACCACGTCCGGCAGCGCCGCCGACAGACCCGACGAGACGAACCGGGTGAAACCGTTCACGATCAACGCACCGAAGAGGATCGGAGGGTCGCCCGCGCCCACGGCGAGCAGTGCGGCGATGCCGAGCACCAACACCAGCCGCCCGACGTTCGCTCCGATCAGCACCAGCCTGCGGTCCCAGCGGTCCAGCAGGGCGCCTGCGAACGGGCCGAGCACCGAGTACGGCAGGTATAGGGCGGCAAACGAACCGGCGATCTCCCACGGGCCGGCGGCGCGGTCGGTACTGAATAGAAGCCCGCCCGCGAGCCCGGCCTGGAATAGGCCGTCACCGAATTGGCTGACCGTCCGAAGTTCAAGCAGTCGCCAAAACTCAGGCAGCGCACGAACCGAACGCCAAAGGGCGATCGGTGCGCGCGTGTCGGCCACGAAAATCACGTCCTGATTGATCAGTACTGCAAATCGGCAACCCGACTCACAGTACAAATATCCCGGCGGGCCGCGCTTGTTCGCCACCACGACCCCTTGCCGGTGACATTATGGTGGGGTGGCGCACTCAGAGGACCCGGAGGATTTCGTCGCTCCTGCGGCTCATCGGGTGCGCGCGGGGACGCTGCTGCTGGCCAACACCGATCTGCTGGAGCCGACGTTTCGGCGCAGCGTCATCTATGTCGTCGAGCACAACGACGGCGGCACGCTCGGGGTGGTGCTGAACCGGCCCAGTGAGACCGCGGTCTACAACGTGTTGCCGCAGTGGGCGAAGCTGGCCACCAAGCCCAAGACGATGTTCATCGGCGGGCCTGTGAAGCGCGACGCGGCGCTGTGCCTGGCGACGCTGCGGGTCGGTCTCGAGGCGGACGGGGTGCTGGGGCTGCGGCACGTTCAGGGCCGGATGGTGATGGTCGACCTGGACGCCGACCCGGACACGATCGCCCCGATGGTCGAGGGGGTGCGCATCTTCGCGGGCTACTCGGGCTGGACGATCGGCCAGCTCGAGGGCGAGATCGAGCGCGACGACTGGATTGTGCTGTCCGCGTTGCCATCTGATGTTCTGGTCGAGCCGCGGGTGGACTTGTGGTCCCGGGTGCTGCGCCGCCAGCCATTGCCGCTGTCGCTGCTGGCCAGCCATCCGATCGACATCAGCCGCAACTGAAAGCCCGCCGGCGACAACCAATCAGGCGGAGTTGCACGACAGCGTGCAGGTCGCGCAGGCGCCACCACAGCCGACGGTTGCTTGAGCGGCTTGGCTGCGTGCTCCGGTGCTCTTCGCGGCTGACGCCGCGACCACCTTTGCGCTCTGCCAGCACCCGGCCGCGACGGTGCTGATCGCGCCGACGACGCACACCAGCACAACGACCAGGCCGGTGTCGGGTCGCGTGGACAACGCCACTGCGCCGCCGGCGGCCAGCATCACTGCGGCCGCCAACTGTGTGGGCGCGACCCCGCGCAGGACTTGACGGACGAAATCCCCGGAGCGCGGGCGGCTCAGCAGCCACACCCCGAGGGCGGCGGTCGCGACGGCGGCGCACCAGCAGAGCACCGCGGCGATCAGCATGCGCCACACCTTACGAGCCTTGCGTGCGGTCTGTCGGGTGGGGTGGTCGTCCCCCGGGCGCCAGGCTTCGCCCGGGGGCCGACGTCTATACCGGCAGCCCCAGAATCTGCCGCAGTGCCGGCTGGGGCAGACCCGGCGCCGGGGCTGGCGGCGTCGGGGTCGGTGGCGCGGGAAGGCTCACCTTGAAGCCGTTGACGATCGCGTCGGTGGCATCGGCCGCCGCGACGACCTGATCGACGCTGGTGGTCACCGCCAGCGACACCAGGTACTTGTCCGGACCTGCCGTGGCGATGACGTTGCGTCGCGACGTGTTCAGCGTCATCGAGTTCTCGCGGTAGGTGCCGTCGATGACCGACGACGGCATGCCGCCGAAGTCGGCGAGCGATCCGTCGGTGGCCCGCCAGGCAGGCAACAGCTGGCTGTCGATGAAGCCGTGGCTGATGGCCTCCTTCGGGTCGAAGTCGCCGATCAGCTTGTAGACCTTGACCTGCGCGTTGGACGAGTACAACCCGTTGCCGCCGACCCTGTCGGCGATCACCGCGAACGCGTCCGGCACATTCGGGTCGGGCACCTGCGACCACCCCTTCGGCATCGGCAGCACGATGTTGAGCGCCTTGAAGTCGCGGCCGTTCTGCGGCTCGATTCTGACGCCCTTCGCCTTGAAGAAGTCGGCCAGCGTGCCCGAGCTCGCCGGCGTGATCGTCACCGGTGGCGGGGCGGGGACGGCCGGTGTCAAGATGCCGCCGGGCAGTGGTGTCGCTGGCATCACACCCGGTTGTCCGAGGGCCTGAGGCGCGGCCGCTGCGGCGTTGGGCGCCACCGTGACCGTCTGCGTGACGGTGGCAGGCACGGGCAGCGGCGGTTGCGGGACCACCGGCTCCGCTGAAGCGGTGGCCCCGGCGAAGGTGACGACGGTGGCCACACCGGCTGCCGCGCCACCTGCCAGAACCCGCCAGCGGCGGGCGATCTCGTTCATCGACTGCGGTCCTTCTTCAGCGGTGCGGGATTCGTCACATCCCTGGTCAGGCGCCGACCGTATCCCGCACGAGTGTCAGCCACCAGGGCTGGAACCGACCTGGAACCAACCTCTGACCGTGTGGTGACGCAACCGATACCAACCCGTGGCCGACGTGGCGGCCATCTGCGTGCTTATACCCTGTTCACGTGACAGAATCGCCGACCGCTCAGTCCGGCAGGGCCACTGACGTAGAGGTTGAGGCCACGGATACCCCGCAGCACCGCTACACGGCGGAGCTGGCCGGGCAGATCGAGCGCGCCTGGCAGCAGACGTGGGCGGATTCGGGCACCTTCAACGTGGCTAACCCGGTGGGCTCGTTGGCGCCGCCGGACGGGTCGCCGGTGCCCGCCGACAAGATGTTCGTGCAGGACATGTTCCCCTACCCGTCGGGTGAGGGCCTGCACGTCGGACATCCGCTCGGCTACATCGCGACCGACGTCTACGCCCGGTATTACCGAATGACGGGCCACAATGTGTTGCACGCGTTGGGCTTCGACTCGTTCGGCCTTCCCGCCGAGCAGTACGCGATCCAGACCGGGACGCATCCGCGTATCCGCACCGAGGCGAACATCGTCAACTTCCGTCGCCAGCTGGGCCGGCTGGGCTTCGGGCACGACGCCCGCCGCAGCTTCTCCACCACCGACGTCGACTACTACAAGTGGACGCAGTGGATCTTCCTGCAGATCTACAACGCGTGGTTCGACCCAACGACAGACAAGGCGCAGCCCATCGCCGAGCTGGTTGCCGAATTCGAGTCGGGGGCAAGGACTCTCGATGACGGCCGCTCCTGGGCGGAGTTGTCGGACGGTGAGCGCGCCGATGTGATCGACTCGTACCGATTGGTGTATCGGGCCGACTCGATGGTCAACTGGTGTCCGGGCCTCGGCACGGTGTTGGCCAACGAGGAAGTGACGTCCGACGGTCGCAGCGAGCGCGGGAACTTCCCAGTGTTCCGGAAGCGGCTGCGCCAGTGGATGATGCGCATCACCGCCTACTCCGACCGGCTGCTTGAGGATCTCGACCTGCTGGATTGGCCGGAGAAGGTCAAGACCATGCAGCGCAACTGGATCGGCCGGTCTACAGGCGCGTCGGTCCTCTTCCACACCGACGCCGGCGACATCGAGGTGTTCACCACTCGGCCGGACACGTTGTTCGGCGCGACGTACATGGTGCTGGCGCCCGAGCACGAGCTGGTGGACAAGCTGACA
>JBKOYU010000925.1:0-6707 GCA_046725575.1 Actinomycetota bacterium
CCCCTACGGCGAACCCCGCATGTCCGCTCGCGGACCGCGGGCTACTCGAACCCGGCCCGCTGTTTTGCCCGGGTTTGAACACCATCCCGGCCCATCTCGGACCGGCTGGTGTGGATGGGCGCAACGGATCGGTCGGCAAAGGGCATTGCCGACTGGGACGGTCTGTGGTGTGTCATGGACCGGTGTGGGGTAGGTCGTCCAGTGGCTCGGGTGGACGCGGTAGGTGGCGCGGAATCGTCGCGCGCTCGAACCGGTGTAAGAAGGGCTAAGTTCCACCGACCGAGACCGATCGGCAGACTGCCACAAGCTCAGCGGCCCTGGCGGGCTCACCTGCCCCCCGTCGCCGGACGAAGTTGGCCATCAAATTGATGCGCGAGAGTCGCTTCAATGTGAGACTCGTCAACATGAGAAAGTGGGGCCGACGGTGAACGCCCGACCAAGCCGCGCACCGGCGGGCACAGACAGCTATCACCACGGCAATCTGCGGCGAGCTCTGCTAGAGCACGCTGTCGAATTGGCAAGGGCCGGTGGCCCGAACGCGGTGACCATGCGGGATGTCCAGCGTAGGGCCGGCGTCAGCAACTCCGCCGCCTACCGCCACTACGCCGATCGGGACGCCCTGCTGGCTGCCGTGACGACATACGCCGAAGCCCGATTAGCCGACACCTTGACGGCATCGCTGACTGCAGTGCCGAGCCGGGGCTCCCGGCGGCGGAAGGCCATGGCACGCTTGCGGGCAACCGGGCAGGCCTACATTGACTATGCGCTCGCCGAACCGGGCTTGTTTCGTACCGCCTTCGCCCCCGACCCGGCGCGACCCGGCCATCTCGGCCACTCTTCCCTTTCGCAGCGCGGTGGCGATCTGGCGTCACTAATCGCTCCCCCCGCCGAGGCAGAAGGCGCCGAGGGTCAGCGTCATCCGTTTCAAATCCTGACCCGTTGCATCGATGACCTGGTTGCCACTGGAGTATTGGCGCCCGATCGTCGGGAAGGCCTCGACGCCGCCGCATGGTCTGCCGTACACGGCTTGGCGACATTGTTTCTTGACGGGCCGCTAAGAGCGCTCGACCCGACACAAAAGCAACTGGTGACGGATCGTCTCCTTGACGTCATCCAATACGGCATCAGTGCGGCCACCGCGCCTACCGCTGCACGCCGAACGCCGCACGCGCGTCGACACCGATCACCTGCAGAAGCGCGGCCACCTTGCGATCAAGGGACTCCCCTACGGCCGTGACTTCGTGGACGCCGAGGTTGGCAAAAACCGTGGATGGCTGGTCGATCGAAAAGACGGCGTTGTCCTCGGAGTCACTGTGGACCAGGACCCGAAGCGGTGCGTACAGCAGCGCCATCGCGTCATGACGAAACATGGTTTCGGCGATGACGTGATTGCCAAGCAGGTACTCGACCGCCTTCATGTGGTGGTGCCCCGCCAACGTGTACAGCGGTGTCGCATCGATCGTCGCGTAGATCATTAGTCCATTCGGGGCGTTGGCGGCAACCGCGGCACGTACATCGTCCCAGCTGCCTCCCTGGGCGACGATTCGGATAACCGCCGCCGCATCGACTGCTGGCGCTGCTTTCTCGAACGCCGCGCGGAAGTCATCGAATGCCATGCCCGTCGAAATGTCGAGCCGAGTCATGCTGTGCACCTCAGACCTGAAGTAAGCCTCGCTCATGGCGTCCACCCGCAAAGACGCGAATGGTCCGCTGCCCGGGTAACCAGGGTTGGCTCGCGGACGAGAGACCACGCGGAGGCATTGGGAGCGCGCGCCGTACCTCGATATTTGGGACGTGTGTTGTTGGCCATGGGGCTCACCGATTTCTGATGTTGACGGGGTTAACATTGCAAATGTAACACCGGAATGTTAGTGGTGTCAACATCGCCCAACGCACCCGGGTAGTACGGGAGGCGCATCCACCAGGCACTCGGTTGAGCCGCCTTGGCCACCGGCGGCCGCCGGGACAACTGGCGGAGGGTGTGACATCTCTCCCAGCCTCACCGAGACGGCAGAGAAGAACGAATATTCGGGAATCGAATACGCGGAGTTACCAGTAGAACCAGCACTGTTGCAGATGCAGGATCCGCCGCCTCCTGCGCTCCGTTCAGGCAGGAAGCCATCGGCCCGACGGTCGTGCAACGTCGCGCAATGACGTGCACGACCTTCGGGAAAGGCGGTTCAGTCGGGCGGTCGAGCGCAGCCTGGCGGCACGGATGGAGTCGGCGAGTGTCCAAAACTACCCCTGCCGGGGAGCGGCGCAAGCAGAGCGATCACGGAATCGAATACGCAGGGTTACCAGTAAACTGCGTATTATTCACTCTCCAAACGTGTTTCAAGGCCAGGAGCCCGCCACGTGCTGCTCATTGCATCTGTTCTGTTCTGGGCCCAGTCTTTGTTGGGACGATGACAGTCGCCGCTACGGGCTTTTCCTCTGGTCGAGTTGTTCGATCGCCCAGGTCGCCCAGTGGGCCTGCATGCTGGTGAACCGCAGCCCGTACTCCAGTGCTGCCCGGCCGAAGAAGTCGTTGTCGCCACCAGTCCAGTCGTGCGATTCGTGGATCTGTTCATAGCGGGCATGTTCGGTTTCGGCGTGCTGGCGCAGCGACTCCAGGTACTCGCGGGCCTGTGCCGGGGTGAGCTGGTCGAGCAGATACACCCGCAACAGTGGGGCGCTGCGAAACGCCGGGTCGTCGCGCGGCGTCGTCATCCAGCGCAACAGCTCGGCACGCCCCGCGTCGGTGATGGCGTACTCCTTGCGCCCGCGCGGTCCCACATCGGACACCTTGAGCAGCCCGGCCTCGGCCAGCTTGCCGAGCTCGCCGTACAGCTGGCTCTGTGTGGCCGGCCACACGTTGGCCATCGATTCCTGGAATTTCTTCAACAGGTCGTATCCGCTGGCCGGATGCTGGGCAAGCAGACCCAGCGCCGCATGTCGCAAGCTCACGACAAAGATCTTAACCTCGCACTATTGACATGTCACTAATGTAACTGCCAACATTGATATGTCATAACTGGAATGTCAATGATCTCGAGGAGAATGACATGACCCAGGCAACCGAGACCGTCATTCCGTTCTTCCGCACCGGCAACTACGCCCCGGTACCCGACGAGCTGACCGACTTCGACCTGCCCGTCGAGGGCAGCATCCCGCCGGAACTCAACGGCTGGTATCTGCGCAACGGGCCCAATCCGCGGCAGGCGACCCAGCACTGGTTCACCGGCGACGGCATGATCCACGGCGTGCGGCTGGAGAACGGACGCGCCGCCTGGTACCGCAACCGCTGGGTGCGCACCGAAAGCTTCGAGCACCCCTTCCCCTTGTACAACCCCGACGGGACGCGCAATCTGCACGCGAGCGCGGCCAACACCCACATTGTCAGCCATGCCGGCAAGACGCTGGCGCTGATCGAGTCGTCCCTGCCCTACGAGATCACCAACGATCTAGAAACGTTGGGCGCCTATGACTTCGGCGGCAAGCTGGTCGATTCAATGACCGCACACCCGAAGATCTGCCCGACCACTGGCGAGATGCACTTCTTTGGGTACGGCAGCCTCACCAGCCCGTATGTCACCTACCACCGGGCCGACGCGTCGGGGGAGCTGGTCATCAACGCCCCAATCGACGTGAAGGCGCACACGATGATGCACGACTTTGCGCTCACCGCCGAGCATGTCATCTTCATGGACCTGCCGGTTGTGTTCAACCTCGACGTCGCACTGCGGAGTGAAAGCGACATGCCCTACCGCTGGGATGACAGCTACGGCGCCCGGCTGGGGGTGTTGCGCCGCGACGATCCCTACGGTCCCATTCGGTGGTTCGACATCGAACCGTGCTACGTCTTCCACGTCGCCAATGCTTACTACAAGGGCAATTCCATTGTGCTGCAAGTAGTCCGGTATCCGGAGCTGTGGCGCGACAGCGGTGGCTTCGGCGTCGACGCGGTGATGTGGCGCTGGACCATCGATCTGGAGCGTGGAACCGTCACCGAAGAACAGCTCGACGACCGCAGTGTGGAGTTCCCGCGCATCGACGATCGGCTGGCCGGACTGCCGGCCCGCTATGCCGTCTCCGTCGGCAGTGGCAGTCTCGTCCACTACGATCTGGACCGCGGCATCGCCGAGGAGCATCGCTTCGGCATTGACGTCAATCCCAGTACCCCCGGTGAGGCGGTGTTCGCGCCAGCCGACTCGGGCGCCGACGAGCTCGCCGGCTGGTACATGGCCTACGTCTACGACCCGGTCCGCGACGGCAGCGACCTGGTCATCATCGACGCGTCCGACTTCGAGGGCAAACCCGTTGCAAGGGTGGAGCTTCCGCGACGAGTGCCGCACGGGTTCCACGGCAATTGGATAACTGACTGAGCCGCCCGCCCGCTCCCCCAGCTCCCACGCAAGACGAATACAACGGAGAGCCAGTATTTTTGCAACAGATGAATCATCGTGCGGTTGCGCCTGATCTCGTTGGGTCGCGTCCTCAGTCATTGGATCGGTCGGTGCGTCACTTTAGTTACCAGTCGAATAGGTGCTGCGGCGCGGTACCCGTCGCTCAGGTGGCGAGCAGGTCCAACGCGTTTGCCCGACGATAGGAGCGTGAGTTCTGGATCTTCGGCCGCGGCGTGGGCACTCCGTCAGGTCGAAGCCGTGCGTGACGATCCGGCAGCCCGTCTTGAGCTGGTTGCCCGGACGTATCACGGTCCCCTCGGCAGCGCACCTCGGCACTTGCCATTTCGCCGGGCGGCGTTGTCGTTCATGCGCTGGCAGCTCAGCCGCGGCGTGCTGGCGCCGCTCAATGCGGCGCCGCCGGGTAGTCCATGGTGGCGTGCGGTCAACGAGCGGCTGCTGCGCGATGGCTGCGAGGCTGTGGCCCGGAGCGGCGGATTGGGAGGGACGCCGTCTTCGCACGCGGTTGAGCTGTGGATGTTCTTCGTTGCCGATCCGACGGCACGTACCTGGTATCGGGCTCACAACGCGAGCATCGCTTCTGCCTACCTCGACCATCGTGACTTGGCGGGCGGCGAAAGCCGTCCAGAGCGCTTCTTTTTGAATGTCGTGCTGTTACGCGTCCTCTACGCGCATGCCTTGGTCGCGGCGCCGCGCCTGGCGCTCGGTCGGCTCGCGACCGTCGGCCCCCTTCTCGGCGATCCCCGCCTCTCGATGACGGGGATCTTCCTATCCCTTTCGCGGGTCCTTCCCGACCGATATCCCCTCGGAGACGAGGTCGCGGCGTACGTCGCCGCAGAGCGCAACGTCGGTGAGATGCTGGATTATGGCCTCATCGCGCCGCGGCTGCAGCAACTTTACGAATGGTCAGCCAGCGAACTCGACGAGCCGGGGCTCCTTGACTGCATTCGCGACGGTTGCCCGACATATGCCTGGCCCTTTGCTGATCGTGAGGTATGGCATCCGGCGCGCCCGGCTCCCACGATCCGTGCGATTCGGCGCTTCTTGCCGGCGAACGACCGCTCCTGATCCAATCCAGAAGAGGAATACACCTTCGTTCCGTCATTGCTGTGCATCTCGGCGACGAGCGATTTCCATCCGCATCGCCGACGGCGAGCTGGCAGGTAAATGAACGTGTCCCCAGGGGCGTTCTGGGGGTGTTCTCCGCGCATGAGGCCGAGGGCAGGTGGACAATGACGTGTCAAGGACCGTCGGCGGCTGGTATCGTTCCGAAACTGTCTGGCGTACTACGTGAAAAGAGCACTTCTGACCGTCGCGCACCGATTCGACGGGACAGACGATATGCACATTGATGGTGCACACCACCACCCGAGAACGGTCATGATCGTCGCAATCCTCGATGACGAAAGGCCTTGCCGTGGTCGTCATCCGGAGTGACGGGCAACATTCGATCTTGTCAAAGCCGCACCGCCCGACGTGCGCTACGAGAACGCGCTGGCCAGCGCCGAGGGCGATTATGTGATGCTGCACAGTCGATTCTGCAATGTCGGGCAACCCGCCAACTGGATAGCGGCAGACATATGAGGATCGACGACGGTTCTGCTAGTGAACACTGGGATGTCATCCAAGACGAAGCCACCGCCGAGTCCCAAAGCAGGCTGCCGAAAAAACCGGTCCGAGAACGGCTTTGGATTCGCAGACCCAAAAAAGAAAGCGCAGGTCGCCCCTAGTGTACGGACTAATAATCCCTCGCCCACGACGAAATGCTCTTGGCCGCGAGGGCGAGCTTGTCCGTTGCTCTGGACGTACGTGCGCATCGTGAACACGGAATCGGTGTGCTCGAGCCGGGCCGAGGTACCACCGGCCGCGTCATGTTATTTGTCGACACGCCACGTTCGATCCGGCTTGCTCGACATCTGTACGGCAACACTGTTACGAAGCGAACGTTGATCCCGAATCGTCATAACAAGACATCGAACAGCTGCGTCTGCTTAATCATGACCGGTTCGAGCCTTGCGACTTCCGCGACCCGACCCATGACGCGATTTGTGACCGGGAAGAGAATTCAAGCTTAGTGAGTATATGTTCGACGTGGCCGTCAACTGTGCGTGGAGAAAGGACGAGCGACTCCGCGATCGCACGGTTGCTTAAACCTTCCGCCACAGGTGGAGCACGTGTCGATCACGGTTTGTGTGGGGGCGCGTGTCGTCGGGAAACGGAAGCCCTCACTTGCCGCAGCCCGGCGCTATGGCCGATGCCTCGAACGTGCGGCACGACACCATCGTGGTGCCCGAGACGATGAGC
>JBKOYU010000720.1:0-3806 GCA_046725575.1 Actinomycetota bacterium
CGCGGCGACTGGCGCAAATGGTCTTGCGGGCCGCCTGGGATTGCCGGTCGACCGAGCAGTCTTTGACTGCTCTGAAACGAGTAGCAGGATGGCTTCGTCACCCGTTTAGGTGCTCACCGACGTTCACAAGCAGGGCAGATAACCGGCAACACTCAAGACGGTAGGGGAGTGTCAGATATGAATGGCATCCCGACTGGCAACGCGACCAGGGGGCACACCGTACTCGCTGAAGCCGACGGCAATGCGTATCGGTCGTTGCGACAGCGCCCGGTGACTCGGGCCGAGCGTTACGCCCTGGGCAAGAGAACGTGAATTCCATGTCAACACCGTTGCTTACCCGGCAGATAGGAAACCCTCCCCCGCCAGGAGTGTAATCTGTCTGCCTAGCGATTACGTGAGCTCAGCCTGATCACGACCATTTTCCTCATGAATCGGGTGATTGCCAGCGTCACCTCCCAACCGAAGGAGTCGTCCATGGCGGATCGGCATGCGCCACGCGAACCGATCGCAATCGTCGGCATCGGGTGCAGGCTGCCGGGCGGTATCACCGATCCGGACGAACTGTGGACGGCGCTGCTCGACGGGCGCGACTGCATCGTCGACATCCCTGGCAGCCGCTGGGACCCCCAGAAATACCTCGACCCGACCGGCCGGGCGTCGGGTAGAAGCTACGTGCAGAAGGCCGGAATGCTCACCGAGGATCCCAAGGCATTCGACCACACATTTTTCGGGATCCCGCCACGGGAGGCGGCGATCCTCGATCCGCAACAGCGTCTGCTCCTCCACTGCACCTGGGAGGCGTTCGAAGACGCAGGCGAGTCCCCGAGCCACCACGCCGGGGCGCGGACGGGAGTCTTCATCGGCGGCTTCATGATGGACCATCTGACCCTCAAGGCAGATCTGAGAGACCGCGACCGGATCACGACACATTCCGCGACAGCGGCCACGCTGACAATGCTGTCCAATCGCCTCTCGTACGTGTTCGATCTGAGGGGGCCGAGCATCTCGCTGGACACCGCGTGCTCGTCGTCCCTCGTCGCGATTCACCAAGCCTGCCAAAGCATCTGGGCGAACGAGAGCGATGCCGCGCTGGCGGGTGGCGTGAACGTCCTGATCTCACCGCAGACCCAAGTCACGATGGCCAAGGGCCGCTTCCTGTCTAGAACGGGGCGGTGCCAGGCATTCAGTGACACCGCCGACGGCTATGTCCGCGCCGAGGGCGCGGCAGTGCTGTTGCTGAAGCCACTGTCGGCCGCCCGGCGCGACGGGAACACCGTGCACGCGGTAATCCTTGGCACGGCCGCCAATTCGGACGGCCGCACAAACGGAATCACCGTGCCCAACGGTGACGCGCAGATCGCGGTGATGCGGTCTGCGTACGCGCAGGCGGGCGTCGAGCCCTCGGAGGTGACCTACGTCGAGGCCCATGGAACGGGCACTCCTGTCGGAGATCCCATCGAGGCGCGCGCGATCGGGACGGTGGTGGGTGCCGAGCGTGTCAGCGGGCCGTGCCGCGTCGGTTCCATCAAGACCAACATCGGACACCTGGAGGCCGCGGCGGGGGCGGCAGGCGTCATCAAGGCGGCGCTCTGCCTGAAATACGGCATGGTCCCGCCGCATCTGCACCTGACGGCGGTCAATCCCGCGATCGACCTCGACGCACTCAACCTCGCGATCCCGACGGAAACGGAAGCGCTGCCGCGGTTGACCGGGCGCAGGATCGCCGGCGTGAACTCGTTCGGTTACGGAGGAACCAACGCGCACGTGGTGCTCGCGGAGCCCGGGGATGCGGCAACCACCGACGACGAGGTGCCCAACCTGCCCGCTCCGCACGTCGAGACAGCGACGGATCCTCTGCTCCTTGTCAGCGCGCGCAGCCCCGAGGCCCTGCGTGAGCTGGCTGGAAAGCATGCGGAGGCGCTCGCGGACCGCGACGTGGACGTCGCCGCCTACTGCAGAAGCGCGGCCATTCATCGCAGCCACCATCGCCTGAGGACGTCATTTCGGGCAGCTGAACGATCGCCGTTGATCGATTCGCTGAGAACGTATTCCGCTGAAGCGGCCGCCGCTGTCGAACCCGCGCTGGACGCGCCAAAGCTGCTGTTTGTCTACACCGGTATGGGCCCTCAGTGGTGGGCGATGGGCCGCCAACTCTACGAGACGGAGAAGATCTTCCGCGAAGCTGTCGAGGAGTGCGACGACGCCTTTCGCGAACTGAGCGGCTGGTCGATCCTCGACGAGATGCTCGCCGACGAGTCGATGTCGCGCATGGCCCGGACCGACGTCGCGCAGCCGGCGAACGCCGTCCTGCAGATCGCGCTGACCCGACTGTGGCGCTCGTGGGGCGTGCGTCCCGATGGCGTGCTGGGACACAGCGTCGGGGAACTCGGGGCGGCGTACGCGTCGAACGCGCTAAGCCTCCGCGACACCATGCTGGTTGCCTACCAACGAAGCCGGCTGCAAGCGCTGCTTGCAGGTAAAGGAGCGATGCTCGCCGTCGGGCTGAACCCCGACGAGGCGGCGACGTGCGTTGAACGCTTCGCCCCGCAGGTGTCCATCGCGGCCGTCAACAGCGCGAACTCGGTCACCCTCGCGGGGGACACAACGGCGTTGGAAACGATTGCCGCTGAGCTCACCGCGACCGGAAAGTTCAACCGCTTCCTCAAGGTCGAGGTGCCCTACCACAGCGAGGTGATGACGGAGATCCACGACGAGTTGCTGGCCGCGCTCGAGCCGCTGCGGACGGCGCCACCCGCGCTCGACGTGTACTCGACGGCGACTGGTGCGCGGATGGTGGACGATCGCCACGACGGACCGTACTGGTGGCAAAACGTCCGTGGCACGGTGCTTTTCGCCGACGCCCTGAAGGCGGCGATCTCCGACGGTCATCGCGTCTTCCTCGAGGTAGGACCGCATCCGGTGCTTGCGGCATCTATCCGCGATGTGCTCGGCGAGGTCGGGGCAAAAGGTATCGGGATCGCGTCCCTGCGCCGAGGCGCCCCGGAGCTCGAGACGATGCACTCCGCGCTGCGTTCGCTCTATGCCGGCGGCTCCGCGATCGACTGGAAGACGTTCTTCGGTCCCGGTGCCTACACCGTGCAGCCAAAATACCCGTGGCAGCACGCCAGCCTCTGGGACGAGAGCGATCACATTCAACGGCGACGCGTGGCGTACCAGCGGCACCCGATGATCTCCGACGTCGAAACCAGCTCACCCCGGCGCTTCATCTCGGAGCTGTCCTTCGGGTCCCTGCCCTTCCTCGAAGATCATCACGTAGCGGGAGCGGTGATCTTCCCCGGCGCGGGCTACGTCGAGCTCGCGGTCGCGGCGCGCGAAGCCCTCACCGGCAGCCCGTCCTGCTCCATCGAGGATCTCGAATTCAAGGTCGCGCTGCCGCTCGAGGCCGACAGCCCCGCACGGGTGGCCGCGACGTTAGCACCCGACTCTGCGGTGGTTTCGATTCATCGTGAGAGCGAGGGCAGCGACCCGGTGCTGTGCGCGCGGGCGAAGGTGTACTCGTCCGGGCGCGTTCCGGAAAAGGTTGACATCGACGCGCTTCGGCGACGACTGACCGACGATGTTTCGCCCAACGCGCTCTATGCCTCACTCGCCAAACGCGGCCTGCGTTACGGTCCGAGGTTCCAGGCTGTCCGCTCGCTGCGCCGGTCGATTTCTGCGGACGGCGAAGGCGGAGAAGTTATTGCCGGTCTGGCACTGCCCGAAGGTGTTGACCCACATGGGTATCACCTTCATCCGGTGCTGCTCGACGGTGCGTTCCAAAGCCTGATCGCATCGGTGGACGAGGG
>JBKOYU010000702.1:0-16545 GCA_046725575.1 Actinomycetota bacterium
CAACCCAGCTCGCCTGCGGGAGATCAGTAATGCGCTCGGCATGCCGCGCAGCAGCGCCCACGCCCTGCTGCGCACACTGGTCGCCCAGGGCTGGGTGCGATGCGACCCATCAGGCACGTTGTACGGCATCGGCATTCGCGCACTGCTGGTCGGCACCAGCTATCTGGACAGCGACCCCTACCTGCCGCTGATCACCCCGTACCTCGACGATCTGCGCCAGGACCTCGACGAGACCTTTCACCTCGGTCGGCTGGACGGCACCGACATCGTGTACCTGGCCACGCGCGAGTCCAAGCAGTACACCCGCGCATCGAATCGGGTCGGCAGGCGGCTGCCCGCCTACACCACCGCGCTCGGCAAGTCGCTGCTGGCTGAGCGGTTCGGGATCGACCGCGACGAGCACATCCCGGCCGCGCTGAAGCCGCTCACGGCCAACACGATCGTCGACCGTGGGTCCCTCGACGACGTCCTCGACGAGGTGCGGGTGCGGGGATACGCGACCGATAACCAGGAGAACACCATGGGGCTGCGGTGTTTCGCCGTCGCATTGCGCTATTGCCAGCCGGCGCAGGACGCCATCAGCGCCTCGGTGCCCGTCGGGCGTCTGACGCCAGCGCGCGAGCGCGAGCTCGTCGACGCGCTGTGCACGATGGGCGACAAGGTTTCCCGCGTGGTGCGCCCACTGGCCAACGGCGACAAATGGTTTGCCTCGTAAGGAGATTGACATGAGCACGCCCGCCGTCCGCGACATGAGGGTAGTCCCGATCGCGGGCCACGACAGCATGCTGCTGAATCTCAGCGGCGCGCACGGCCCGTTCTTCACCCGAAACCTGGTGATCCTCATCGACTCCGACGGCAACACCGGCGTCGGCGAGGTGCCGGGCGGTGAGCCGATCCGCCGCACACTCGAGGATGCGCGCGCGATCGTCAGCGGCCGCAGCATCGGCGACCACCACGCCGTGCTGAACGACATGCGCCGCGCATTCGGCGACCGCGACGCGGCAGGCCGCGGTGCGCAGACGTTCGACTTGCGCGTGGCCGTGCACGCCGTGACCGCCGTCGAGTCGGCGATGCTCGACCTTCTCGGACAGCACCTCGGGGTGCCGGTGGCGGCGCTGCTCGGCGAAGGCCAGCAGCGCGACCGCGTGCAGGCCCTCGGGTACCTGTTCTTCGTCGGCGACCGCACCAAGACCGACCTGGCGTACCAGTCGCCAGCCGACGAAGCGGCCGACGATTGGCTTCGCCTGCGGCATGAGGAGGCGCTGTCGCCCGAGGCCGTCGTGCGCCTCGCCGAGGCCGCCCGCACGCGGTACGGATTCCGAGACTTCAAGCTCAAGGGTGGTGTGCTGCCCGCAGTCGACGAGGCCAAGGCGGTGATCGCACTGGCTGATCGCTTCCCGGACGCCCGAATCACGTTGGACCCCAACGGCGGTTGGCTGCTAAAGGACGCGGTCAAGACGTGCCGCGAGCTGACCGGTGTGCTCGCCTACGCCGAAGACCCGGTCGGCCCCGAGAGTGGCTTCTCGGGCCGCGAGGTGATGGTCGAATTCAAACGCGCCACCGGGCTGCCGACGGCGACGAACATGATCGCCACGGACTGGCGTGAATTGGGGCACGCGATTCGCGCGGGTGCCGTCGACATCCCGTTGGCGGATCCACATTTCTGGACGATGGCGGGATCGGTCCGTGTCGCCCAGCTCTGCGACGCGTGGGGTCTGACGTGGGGTTCGCACTCCAACAACCACTTCGACGTGTCGCTGGCGATGTTCACCCACGTCGCGGCCGCGGCGCCCGGTGAGATCACGGCCATCGACACCCACTGGATCTGGCAGGACGGGCAGCGGATCACCGCCGAGCCGTACCAGATCATCGACGGATACCTGACCGTGCCCGACAGACCCGGTCTGGGCGTCGAGCTCGACATGGAAGCAGTGAGTGCCGCGCACGAGCTGTATCAGCGCGAGGGCCTCGGTGGCCGCGACGACGCTGCGGCCATGCAGTATCTGATTCCTGGCTGGACGTTCGACAGTAAACGTCCTGCGCTGCAGCGGAGTTGGTGATGAAGATCGTCGTCAATGACGCGAACCTGGTGCCACACCGTCAGCGGCTCGAAGCTTCGCTCCCACCCGGGGCGCGGGTGTCGTGGCATGAGGGTGGCGTGCAGCTGGACGAACTACGGGACGCCGACGTGTATGTGGGCAGCCGCTTCACCGCTGAAATGGCCAACGCCGCAGAGAAGCTGAGGTTGGTGGGCGACGTCGGTGTACGACGCTTCGATACCTCAGCCCGGCACGTTGGGTGACGCACACATCGGATTCGTCGGGTTCGGTCACATCGGCCGGTACGCGTGGAACTTGTTCCGCGCCTTCGGTTGTAGCGGGTCGGCCGTGACCGGTTCAGGCCGCGTGCCGGAGTGTGGCCTGGCGTGGGCGGATGACACGAGGGAGCTGGATCGGCTGCTGACGGAGTGCGACGTCGCAGTGGTGTCGGCGCCGCTGAACGAGCACAACATGGGCATGATCGGCGCCGAACAGCTGCGTGCGCTTGGGCGGGACGGAGTGTTGATCAACGTCGGTCGGGGTCGGCTGGTCCAGGAGCAGGCACTGTACGACGCGCTGTCAGGTGGCGTGATTCGGGCGGCGGCGATCGATGTTTGGCATCGCTGCCCGTCGAGCGACGGCGTCAGCACACCGAGCGACCTGCCGTTCGCTGAGCTGCCGAACGTGTTGATGACGCCGCACTCGTCGGGCGTCACGCGCGACACGTTCATCGGCCGGGTCGACGACATCGCGGCGAATATCGCGCGGCTTCAGCGGGGTGAGCCGCTGCAGAACTTGGTGACCGGCGGAAGGTGACGGGACTCGTTCGGGCGCTGTCATCATTTGGTGACAGACCACGGAAGACACATCCGACCCTAGGCCGCGGCTGTCGCTTCTCATTTCATGCAGCGGATGCTGCTCCCTTTTGCGATTTCGCAGATCGCTCATCGAAATGTCGGACGGGTCTTTGTCATCCGCGCTACACGCCGACACATTCCGAGACTGACATTTGAGGCAGGCTGACCTGGAGAAACATCTTACGAACCAGCGATGAGTCCGTTGCCTCAGATGTGGTCTGACCCGAGACGGCGCTCATAGCGGCCTGGCTGGTCGAGAGCCAAGGGGATTCCGTCGTGGGCACATCCCTAGCCGGACGAGTACTCCAGCGCGGGCTCGTTGGAATCCACTCGACCCTTGCTGTAGATCGTCAGATGATCGGGCCGCACCTCGTAGCGAGCGCCGTCAGCCGGGTTCGTCACGTCGAAACCACCGCCCGCGGGCATCGCGTTCGCGAGCTGGACGTTGGCGCCGTCCCTGAGCCGTTCGCCGTGGTAGTAGTAACTGCCCGGAGTCGTCTCACACACCACCGCCAGCGACTGCGCGGTCCTGATCGCAGCGACCGGTGTGCTCCCGGCGTCGCAGCGCGCCGCATGGCCGACGAAGCCCTGTGCATCGGTCCCTGACACGCCTGGCAGGGGTGTCCCGCTTGTCGACGGCGACGTTGTGGTGGGTGTGCTCGACGTCGTCGATGGCGGCGACGTCGACGTCGATGGCTCGATCGTTTCGGTCGTCGTGCTCACCGACGGGGGCGGCACAGCGATCGTCGTCGGCGTTGGCGTTGGCGTGCCGCTGTCATTGCCGTTCATCAGCATCGCCGCGAGGACCACGGCCGCGCCGAACAGCACGATCGTCGCCACGACCAGCGCCACCTGCGTGGGGCCGAAACGTGATTTCCGCACCGGCGTCGGCGTCTCGGGTGGCCCAACCTCCGGCGGCGGGTACGGCGTGTAACCCGTGCCGGCCGGATTCTCGTACACCGCCGAGAACTGCCGTGTGGATGCCGGCGGCGGGCTGAGCAAGGGCGCAGCACTCGGCAGAGGCACAGCGGCCGGTGCAGGCGGCACCGGGCCCCCGGAGGCGGCCGCAGTCGCCGCCTTGGCCAATTCTCCCGCGGAGGCGAACCGATCCGCCGGCTTCTTGGCCATCCCGCGGGCAATGACATCGTCGAACGCACGATTGATGCCGCGGCGCATGATGCTCGGCCGTGGCGGCGGCGAGAACATGTGCGCGGTCATCAGCTGCCTAAGGTCACCCGTCTCAAACGGCGGCCGACCAGTAAGACTTTCGTACAGCAGGCAGGTCAACGAGTACACGTCCGCGGACGGCCCGACCTGACCGCCGCTGAACCGTTCCGCGGACATGTACGCGCAGGATCCGATGATCAACCCCGTCGTCGTCATGCTCGGGTCACCGCCGCCGTGGGCGATACCGAAGTCGACCAGATAAGCGAAGTCGTCCGGTGTGAGCAGGACATTCTCCGGCTTGATGTCGCGATGTACCAGGCCGTCTGCATGTGCGGCATCCAGCGCAGCGGCGACCTGCGCGATGATCGACACGGCCCTGCTCGGAGCGAGTGGGCCGTTCGCCCGCAACTCGTCTTTCAGGCTGCCGCCCTCGACCAGGCGCATGTCGATGTACAGGACTCCGTCGATGTCCCCGAAGTCGTGCACGGGAATGACGTGCGGTTCCTGCAATCGCGCGGCCACCCGCGACTCGCGCCGGAAGCGCTCCTGGTAGCTCGGGTCCGCCGCCATCTCCGCGCGCAGCACCTTGACCGCCACCGTGCGCTCCTTCACGGTGTCGTAGGCGCGGTACACCTCACCCATCCCGCCGACACCGATCAGAGAGTTCAGCTCGTAGGGCCCGAAACGGGTGCCCAGGCGCGAGCCACCCTGTGCGGAGGCCATCCTTATCCTTCCGTCCTAACCGTCCGAACCCCGACGCGCAGCGTTACACCGTGTTCCCACATTGGATGCACACTTAACGTGCCCGAAGTTGACGCGCAGCAAATTAACTGGGTCCGATACCAACTCCACCGACGATGACACGTATGTTCCACCGTACGACGTGCTGGTCGTTACCGCACGCCCGATAGATTTGAACGAGTAACCGATGTCTTTCGTTTCAAGTACTGAGAACTGAGCGGAGGACACGCTGCTGCATCGGATCGCTAAGCTGGCCATCGCCGCACCGCGACGGGTTATCGCTTTCGCGGTGTTGCTGACCGTCGCCCTGGGGATATTTGGTATTCCCGTATCGAAAAGCCTGTCAGCCAGTGGATTCCAGGACCCGACGTCCGAATCAGCCAGGGCGACCCAATACCTGACCGATAAGTTCCATCAAGGCGACGTGCAATTGCTGATCGTCGTGTCGACACCCGACGGCGTCGACAGCGCTCCAGCTCGCGCCGCCGGCAACAACATCGTCGACCAACTGCGAAGTTCGCCACATGTCGCGCAGGTGACGTCGCCGTGGACGTCACCGCCACCTGCCGCAGCGGATCTGGTGAGCCGCGACCACACATCGGGACTGATCGTGGCGGGCATCACCGGCGACGAGAGCCAGCAGCAGGATTACGCCAAGGAGTTGGCCGACCAGGTGGCTGACGACCACGACGGGGTCACCATCCGCTCGGGTGGCACCGCGATGGTCAACGTGCAGATCACCGAACAGTCGCAGCGCGACCTGCTGGTAATGGAATCGCTGGCGATCCCGCTGAGCTTTCTCGTGCTGGTGTGGGCGTTCGGTGGTCTGGTGGCCGCCGCGCTGCCGGTGGGCGTCGGCGTGTTGACGATCCTCGGCGCACTCGCGGTATTGCGGTTGATCTCGTTTGCCACCGACCTGTCGATCTTCGCGCTCAACCTCACCACCGCGATGGGCCTGGCGCTGGCGATCGACTACACCCTGCTGATGATCAGCCGGTTCCGCGACGAGTTGGCCGACGGCGCGAGCCGCGACGACGCGCTCGTGCGAACGATGGTGTCGGCCGGCCGCACCGTGCTGTTCTCCGCCACGACCGTCGCCCTCTCGATGGCCGTCCTTGTCCTGTTCCCGATGCACTTCCTCAAGTCGTTCGCGTACGCCGGTGTCGCGACGGTGACGTTTGCGGCGGCTGCCGCGATCGTGGTGACACCAGCGGCACTCGTCCTGCTCGGTGATCGCCTGGATTCGCTCGACGTGCGCCGGCTCGCCCGCCGCGTACTGGGCCGCGCCGAACCGCAACCGGTGCCGGTCGAGCAGCGGTTCTGGTATCGCTCCGCGAATTGCGTTATGCACAAAGCAATTCCACTCGGCCTGGCAGGTGTCGCGCTGCTGTTGCTGCTCGGCGTGCCGTTCCTGGGCGTGCGCTGGGGATTCCCCGACGATCGCGTGCTGCCGCGTTCGGCGTCCGCTCATCAAATCGGTGACCAGTTGCGGCGCGACTTCGTCCACAACTCCGACGCCGCGGTGACCGTCGTCGTGCCAGACACCCGCGGCGTCGGCCCGGTCGACATCGACAAGTACGCTGCCGACCTATCGCGTGTGCCCGACGTGCCGGCGGTGTCGGCTCCGACGGGGACCTTCGTCGACGGCAACCGGGTTGGCCCGCCGTCGGCGCCCGCGGGACAGATTCCCAGTAGCGCGTTCTTGACAGTCGTCAGCTCGGCTCCGCTGTTCTCCGACCGGTCCAAAGCTCAGCTAGACGGCCTGCGCGCCGTACCGGGGCCGGCAGGCAGGCACGTCGACATGACCGGCACCGCGCAGACGAACCGCGACAGCGTCGACGCCATCACCACGCGGCTGCCGCTGGTGCTCGGGCTCATCGCCGTCATCATGTTTGTGCTTCTGTTCCTGCTGACCGGCAGCGTCGTCATGCCGCTGAAAGCGTTGGTGCTCAACATCCTTTCGCTGACCGCCGCGTTCGGTGCCATGGTGTGGATCTTCCAGGACGGCCATCTCGGCGCGCTCGGCACCACACCGACCGGGACGTTGGTGGCCAACATGCCGGTGCTGTTGTTCTGCATTGCGTTCGGCCTGTCGATGGATTACGAGGTGTTCCTGGTGTCCAGGATCCGGGAGTTCTGGCTGGCCTCGGGTCGGACCCGGGCCGACAACGACGAGAGTATCGCCCGCGGCATCGCCCACACCGGACGAATCATCACCGCCGCCGCGCTGATCATGTCGATCTCCTTCGCTGCGTTGATCGCCGCCAACGTGGCGGTCATGAGACTGTTCGGCCTTGGCCTGACGCTGGCGGTCCTGGTCGACGCGACGCTGGTGCGGATGGTGCTGGTGCCCGCGTTCATGCACGTTATCGGCCAATGGAATTGGTGGGCACCCCAATGGTTGGTTTCGGTGCACCGACTGCTCAGCCTCAACGACGGTCACCCACGCACGGCGCCGGAAACGGCGGCCACCAAGATCGAACCGACCGGCCCCGGGCCTCGTGTCTAGTAAGTGAGCGTTATCGCAGGCGTACATGGAGTGGTTCCGCCGAACCGGTACAGCCAGGATGAGATCACCGACGCTTTCGTCGCGGCTCCGGGCTTCGCCGGATACGAGCAGGTCGTGCGCGGCCTGCACGCCAGCTCGAAGGTCCGCAGCCGGTACCTCATCCTTCCAATCGATCAGTACCCGAAACTCGGCGACTTCGGCGAAACCAACGACCTTTTCATCGAGCACGCCGTGGAACTGGGGTGCGAGGCCTTGTCGGGCGCGCTCGAGGACGCGGGCCTGCAGCCCAGCGACATCGATCTGATCGTCACGACGACGGTGACCGGTGTGGCAGTGCCGTCCCTGGATGCCCAAATCGCAGGTCGGCTCGGTTTGCGGCCCGATGTGCGTCGCGTGCCGATCTTCGGCCTCGGCTGTGTGGCCGGCGCGGCGGGCGTGGCGCGGCTGCACGACTATCTGCGCGGTGCACCCGACGATGTCGCCGCGCTGGTGTCGGTCGAGTTGTGTTCGCTGATGTATCCGGCAGCCGAACCCACCATGGCCAGCCTCGTGGGCAGCGCGCTGTTCGGCGATGGCGCGGCCGCGGTCGTTGCCGTTGGCGAACGTCGCGGCGTACAAGACGTCGCGGCCGGGCCCGATGTGCTCGCGTCGCGCAGCCGGATGTACCCCGACTCGCTGGACATAATGGGCTGGGACGTCGGCGCTTCCGGCTTCCGGCTGGTGCTGTCTCCGGATCTGCCCGACCTCATCGAGCGTTATTTCGCCGACGACGTCACCGGCTTCCTCGCAGAGCACGACCTGACGATCGACGACATCGGCTCGTGGGTGTCCCATCCGGGCGGCCCGAGGGTTCTCGAGGCGATCAATGCAGCCCTCGGCCTGGATGACAACGCACTCGAGTTGTCGTGGCGCTCGTTGAGCGAGATCGGCAACCTCTCGTCGGCGTCGGTGCTGCACATTCTCCGCGACGCGCGCGCCAAGCCGCCGCCGACCGGCACGCCGGGCCTTCTAATGGCGATGGGGCCCGGGTTCTGCGCGGAACTGGTGCTGTTGCGCTGGCACTGAGCATGTTCTGGTATGCGCTGTTCATCGCCGCGGTGGCGATCGAACGGGTCGCGGAACTGGTTGTTTCCCAACGGAATCTGTCATGGAGCCGCGCTCGCGGCGGCGTCGAGTTCGGCGCGCGACACTATCCGGCGATGGTGGCTCTGCACACCGGACTGCTGGCGGGATGCCTGGTGGAAGCCATGTACCGACCATTCCTGCCTGCGCTGGGCTGGCCGATGCTCGCAGTGGTGCTGGCCGCGCAGGGGCTGCGTTGGTGGTGCATCGCGACGCTGGGCAGACAGTGGAACACGCGCGTCGTCGTCATCCCCGATGCGGCGCGGGTGACCAGCGGCCCATATCGGTTCTTCTCGCACCCCAACTATCTCGCGGTCGTCGTCGAAGGGATCGCGCTGCCTTTGGTGCACACGGCGTGGGTCACCGCGGTGGTCTTCACGGTGCTCAACGCGTTTGTGCTGCGGACCCGAATCGGTGTCGAGAACGCCGCACTGGCGAGGCTGCGATGATCGACCTGCTCGTTGCGGGCGGCGGACCGGCCGGGCTGGCCACCGCGATCCTCGGCGCCCGAGCCGGGCTGGAGGTGGTCGTGGTCGAGCGTCGCCACGGACCCGTCGACAAGGCGTGCGGCGAGGGGCTGATGCCGCATGCGGTCGCCTTGTTGGGCCGCCTCGGGGTCGATGCGCCCGGCAAGCCCTTTCACGGCATCACCTACCTCGACGGCCGGCACAGCGTGACCGGGCGGTTCCGCGGCGGCACCGGACGTGGCGTGCGCAGAACGGCCTTGCACGCCGGGCTGTTGGAGGCGGCGTCGGCAGCCGGTGTCCGCATCGAGCATGGCGAGGTCGGGCCGGTGAGCCAGAACGCGACGTCGGTGCACTGCAGTCGTTTTCGCGCGCGCTACCTGGCTGCGGCCGACGGGTTGCACTCGCCTATCCGCACCGCGCTCGGCCTTGCGCGGCCTTCTGGTGGCCCGCGGAGGTGGGGAATCCGCCGTCATCACGTGATGACGCCGTGGAGCGACTACGTCGAGGTGTACTGGTCCGACAACTCGGAGGCGTATGTCACTCCGGTCGCGGACGACTGCGTCGGCGTCGCGATCCTCACCTCGCGCAAGGGCGGCTTCGACGCGCACCTGGGCTCGTTTCCCGCGCTGCGGGATCGGGTGTGCGGTCGGGCGCACGGTCCGGACCGTGCGGCGGGCCCGTTGCGGCAGAAAGTGATCAGCCGGACGGCGGGCCGGGTGCTGTTGGTCGGTGACGCCGCCGGGTATGTCGATGCGTTGACCGGTGAAGGCCTGGGCATCGCGTTCGGCGCGGCGGAGTTATTGGTGGACTGCGTGGTGGCGGACCGGCCGCAGGACTATGACCGCCGTTGGCGTCGGATGTCGCGGCGCTACCGGCTGCTGACGTCGGCCGTGCTGCAAGCGAGTGAGATGCCTATAGTGCGGTCGCGAATTGTGCCTGCGGCGGCGCAGTTTCCGGGTGTGTTCCGCGGCGTCGTCAACCTGCTGGCCGAATAGCCACGGGCACCTGCCGGGCCGCTCGCACACGAATGCGGCCGCCGTTACGCGGCACGAGGATGACGTGCTTGACCCGTTGCCGTTCATCGGGAGCGGTGGTCGTGCCCAATTCGACCCGACGCAGGATCTCGCGAAGCACGACCCGCATCTCGACCATCGCGAACGTCGCACCGAGGCAACGGCGATTGCCGCCGCCGAACGGGAACCACGTCGTCGGGCTCAACGTCGCTCCCACCATCCGGTCCGGGTCGAACCGGTCCGCATCGGGGTACACCTCGGAATTGCTGTGCACCAAGCCAATTCCGGGCACGACCATCACTCCGGCAGGCAACTGATAGCCGGCCAGCTCCACTGGTTTTTGCAACACGCGGCCGACGTCGAACACCACCGGTCGGATCCGCAGCGTCTCCTTGGCCACCGCATCGAGATACTCGTCGCCGGCCGCATCGCCGGCGTCGGCCGCCTGGACCGCCTTGTCGAGGATGGCAGGGTGACGGGTCAACCGTTCCAACGCCCAGGACAGCCCGGTCGCGGTGGTGTCATGCCCGGCCACCAGCAGGGTCATCAGCTGATCCCGTAGCTCGCGGTCGGTCATCGTGTGCCCGTCCTCGCCGGCGGCGCGCACCAACATGGCCAGCACGTCGGTGCGCTCATCAAGGTGCGGGTCGGCGCGGCGCTCGGCGATCTCGGCGTACAGCAGCCGGTCGGCCACCTCGATGCGGCGCCACAATCGTCGCCAGGGCCAGCGCCGCTGGAGGTCGGGCTTCGCAATGGCCAGCGACGCCCACTGATTCACGTTGAGCAGCTTCGGCATGACCGCCCGCAGCGCCGCGAGTCGCGCCGGGTCGCTCGCACCGATGACCGTCCGCAGGATCACCTCGAGCGCTATCTCGGACATCTTCGGCGCCACCGCGAACGGTCGGCCGACCGGCCAGCCCGCGATGTTCGTCGCCGCAATGTCGGCCATCAGCTCGGTTTGCTTGGCCACCGCGTCGCGGTGGAATGGCGGCAGCATCAGGCCACGCCGATCGCGATGCACGTCGTCGTCGATCACCAGCACCGAGCTGTCACCGAGCAGCCCGCCCAACATCGCGTTCGCCTCGCCGGCGTGAAAGACGCGCGGGTCGCCGGCGAATACCTTCTTGATCTCGGCCGGATCGGCCAGATACACCATCGGGGGAACCATCGCGGCGCGAACGGTGAACACCTTGCCGTAGCGACGCCCACATGCGGCGATGAATCGCGGCCAGTGCCGCGTCATGAGCACCATCTGCACGAACGCGGGAAGCCGCGGTCCCGGCGGCAATGCAGTCGACGCTATTTGACTCATGCCTAACAGGCTACAAGCTGCAGAGGTCGATGGGAACGACGCTGTGGAACCGGAGTCGGGCGTGTGCTAGTCCGCGGGCGGTAGCCGGCGAGGGCCGTCGACTCCGCGCAGCTCTGGGTGTCCTTTCCGTTCCGTCATCATTTGTTGACGCTCCGCCGGCACCACCGACGCCTGGGCCGTGTGCGGTTCTACGGGTTCCGTGGCGACCGACCCGTGCTCTTCCGACTGGACGCTCACCGTGTGCGTGCGCTTGAGCGAGAAGTGAATCTCCTCCGTCTCTTCGAACACCTGACGCGCACTACGCAGCGGCTTGGTCGTGGTCTCGATTGCGCTGGCGACGATGGGCGGCACGAATGGGCGAAGCCACCGCGCGGCGGCCTTGGTGACGTCCGGGATCGTCGGGATCAACGAGGTGCCCTCGTGGCGCGGCTCGTCGGCGAGCGCCGGCAGGTTGTCCGATGGTTCCGCGGCGGGCAATTCTGGCGTCGGCTCGGCCACCCGCTCCGATTGCGCCCACACCGGCGCCTCGAGTGCCGCCATCACCCGGCGGCGCTGCTGCTCGCGGTCGATCTCCGTCTGCGCTTCGACGGCGAGTCGGGCACTGGCCAATTGCTGCTCGGCCCACAGGGTTTCGACGGCGGCGCGCACTTCGGCACGCTTGACCGCGATCGCGGTGTCGGCGTCGAGCTCGGCGCGCTCGACGTCGGCGCGAGCGGCCGCGCCGCGATCGTGGCTTGTCTGACCACGCCACAGCTTGAGGATCAACGGCAAGAGGACCAGCAGCGCGAAGAACGCGATTGTCACCAGCCGCAGCAGCATCGCGCCGGGACTGGCGAAGGTGTGGTCGTTCATCGCCATCCAGCGCGCGCCGAAGCCGTGGTCGCGGTCTTTCATCGCGGTCGTTCGCGCCTGGTCCAGAGCCTGCTCACGTGCGGCGATCTCGGAGTCGAGCCCGGGCGCCAGGCGGTCGCGGTTGGCTACGGCGGTGTCCAGCCGTCGCTGAGTGTCCGCGAGAAAGTCTGTGGCCGTTCGTGTTTCGGCTCCGGCGCCGGGCACGCCGGTGATGTGGGTCTGCGGGCAGGCCGGCGATGGGTTGTACTCGCAACGCGCGACGACCAGGGCTTCGTCGCGCTGGCGGCTGGCGTCGTCCACCGCGGCGTCGAGTGCGGTGCGTGTCTTACGGGTGGCGTCGAGCGCGGCGGAAGCCTGCGCGACGGCGGGTGTGGAGTTTGCGCTGCGTGCGGCGCGCTCGTCGAGAAGACGGTCGATCGAGCTAGAGAACAGCACGACGGTGGCGAGTTCGCCGACGATGGCGCCGACGGCGATCGCGACCGCGGCGCGTCCGACGATGCCGGACCAGCCGCGTGTCGGGCCGCTGGCGATCGCACGGCTCACCGCGCCAACCAGGATCCCGAACACGAGCGTCAGCGGCACGATGACCGCCATCGGCGCGTGCGTCGCTTCGCTGATGGCAAGGGCGGAGACGAGCCAGGCCAGCGTCGCGCCGAGCAGCACCACGACGCCGGCGATCACGTGCGTGGACCGCTCGTGACGCTCGCCCAGCTCACGCCATTCCCCGCCGCCGAGCCAAGTCAGCGATTGAGCAATTCTGTTGGCAGACATGGAAACTCCAAACATCTCCAGGGCTTATCCCAGCGTGACAGGGGCGCGGGCCTACTCATATCGGCCAAGCAGATTTCACTCCCCCATAGCGCGCCATCACGCCGGTGCGACTGCCCCAAATTCTCTCACAGCCCCGATCGGTGCGCTTCGCGCCGTTGTCATCCCCAGCCCGTATGAAAGCGGTGGCAGGTCGCTCGTGCCCCGATTGGGTGGCTCAGGCGCACCGTCGTCTTCTGCCCAGCGGCGCATGTACTGATCCGGCATCGTTTCCCCACCCGTCATAGGGCAGCGGCCTGGCGGGCCGGATGCCCAGCTCCGACTCGGGGTCGATCTGTTCTGTGGCCACTGTGCACACATCGAGCCAACTGTCGCCGAAGTCGAACTCATATAGGAATTGCTCGCCTGGGGTCAGGATGCTGAGCTTGGTGCGCTCGCCGTCGATGAGTTCGTCATCGAAATCGTCGGGGGCGGGCCGTTAGGCCGACGACACCTACGCCGAGTCGGCCACAGAAGCGACCACGCACCGGCGCCAGCAGGTCGATGACCGGCTTTTACGTGATCGGCGAAGCTTGCGCGGCGGATCAGCCCGCGGCACATTAAGGGAGAGGTGCGGCGATGGGTGCCAGGATGTGAGAAATGGCTGGTGACGGCTCCCAGTTCGGGCGGGTGCTGGCCAGTTTCCGACTGGGTTGCGGCTTGTCACAGGACGAGCTTGCCCGCCGGTCGGGCATGAGTGTGCGCGCAATCCGGGATCTCGAACGCGGCCAGGTTGAGCATCCGCGCCGCATGACGATCGCGTTGCTTGCTGATGCGCTGCGACTGAATGAAACCGATCGCGAAGCATTCGAGAACGCAGCCGCTGGTTTGGCCGGTCGCGCCGGGGAGCGCGCAGGTCCGTCGTGGATAACGGACGGGGCCGTGCCGCGCCAGCTGCCGCCGGATATTGCGGACTTCACCGGGCGCGAACTCGCCTTGGAATGGCTGCACGCCCGGATGCGGCCCCGCGAAGAAGGGTCGACGGCAGTGGTGATCTCCGCTGCGGTCGGAAAGGCGGGGGTGGGAAAGACCACATTGGCTGTCCATGCCGCTCACCAGATGCGCTCGCTGTTTCCCGATGGACAGTTGTACGTCAATTTGCGCGGTGCCGAGGCGCAGGCCCTAGACCCGTTCGATGTGCTCGGCCGTTTTCTGCGCGCCCTCGGCGTCGAAGCGAGGTCCATCCCCGACGATGCCGATGAGCGCGTCGACTTGTACCGCTCGCTGATGGCGGATCTACACGCGCTTGTTCTGCTTGACAATGCGGCCGACGAGGCACAGGTTCGCCCGTTGCTGCCTGCCGGCGCTGGCAACGCCGTGGTTGTCACCAGCCGCACCCGACTGACGGGGCTTCCTGGGACCGAGCTGATCGATCTTGACGTCTTCCGACCGGAGCAGGCGGTCGAGTTGCTCGGCAAGATTGCCGGCGCGGATAGGGTTGCCCGGGAGCCCGCAGCGGCACAGGTGATTGCGGCCCTATGCGGGTATCTGCCGTTGGCGTTGCGGATCGCGGGCTCCCGGCTCGCCGCGAAACCGCACTGGGGGTTGCAGCGGCTGGCTCATCGGCTTGCCGAGCACCAGCGCCGGCTGGATGAACTGACAGTGGGCGACCTCGAAGTGCGATCGAGTGTTGGGATGAGCTACTACGGGTTGGGCGAAACAGAGCAGCGCGCATTCCGACTGCTCGGACTTCTCGAGGTGCCCGACTTTGCGTCCTGGATGCTAGCTGCCCTGCTCGATATCTCGGCTCCTGAGGCGGAGGAGGTCGCGGATCGGCTGGCCGACGCTCAGTTGCTTGACACCATGGGCGATGACGCGACCGGGCAGCTGCGCTATCGATTTCACGACCTGGTCCGCCTGTACGCCCGGGAACGGCTGGCTGCAGACGATACGCTGGCAACTCGGCGCGCCGCGCTGCAACGAACGCTGCAGACATATTTCGAGCGCGCACATGGTGCGGTTCGACAGCTCCGCCTTCGCCCACCCGAGTTGCCCGGCGCGACGGCGCCAGCATTGCCGCGTGATCCGCAGGGCCTGCTCGCGGAGGCATACCAGTGGCTGGCGACCGAGCACACGGGCCTGGCGTTGAGCCTGGACCAGGCTTGGCGCGAAGGCCTGGGCGAGCTGGGGCAGGCGCTCACACGCGTGCTGGCCGACTTCTTCGAGGTGTACGCCTGCTGGGACGAGTGGGAGCGAACGCATGAGGTGGCTCTGCGCGCCGCCCGTCGCGCGGGCGACCGGCACGCCGAGGCGTCACTGCTGCGGGGGCTCGGCGACCTGCGCCGCTTCCAAGACCGCCTGCCGGAGGCGGTGGAACTCTTCACAAGTGGCAACGCCATGTTCCGGGAGCTGAACGACACCGGGGGCCGGGTCGACAGCTTGATCGGACTGGCCCGGACATACCGGCGCCAAGGCCGGCTGACCGACGCCGCCTCCTGCTTCGAAGCCGGGCTTAGTCTCTGTCGCGGCCTCGGCGACCCCGACCGTGAGGCCAAGGCCATGCTGTTTTTCGCCAAGGTGCGCAACCAGCAAGGACAGTTCGAGGATGCTCTCGGCCTCCTGACGTCCAGCCGTGAACTCTTCCTCTCGATCAACAGCAGCGGCTATGTCGCCTACACCGATCTCCTGATCGGAATCATGTACCGCGAGCGCGGCGAATTCGACCAGGCCGCAAAGTATCTCGAGCAGGCACTGACCTTCGCGCAGTCACTCGGTGATCCGCGCTGGGAAGCCTACGCATGGCTGAACCTTGCCGTTGCGGCCCAAGGACGCGGATCGAAGGACGAGGCGCATAGAGACCTCGACCGATCGCTGGCCATGTTCCAGCAAGCTGGCGACGGGCAGGGAGCCCGTCTTGCCCGTCAACTGATCCTGGATCTGGGCCAAGCCTCGGTCCGGCGCGCATGAAGAAGTTGCGGAGCTCATTTCGACGCGGATTGTTTGATCAGCCGGGCGACGATCTCGGGCTGATCCCACTGGGGCCAGTGAAAGGCGTTGTCGACAAGATGTAGGTGCGCGTGCGGGAACAGCCCGGCCAGATGCCGCGCCAGGCCGGGGCTGAGGTAATCGTCGGTCGCGCCGAATATCAGCGAAACCGGCACGTCGAGGCGCGCCAGGTCACCGGCTGCGACGTGCCCGTCCTGCTGATCGAGCGCGGCAAACAGGGCCGAGGTCCAGGCCCGGACCGCGACAAGCGCATCGGGTTGGGCTTGGTCACCGAAGAATTGCGGCACGATCGAGGCCGCCCCGACCCCACGTTGGTCGGCCGCGTCCAGCCCGAACTGTCGGCCCGTGTGGGCCAAGAGCCACAGCCTCTGGTTCGGGTCGTCCATCATCGCGTCGGCCAGCGGCGTAAGAGCCGGGTCGGCGAAGAGCCGGATCATTTCCGGCAGCCGCAGCGCCGGCGCGTACCCGTAGTAGGTATTGAGCAGAATGATCTGGCCGACCCGCTCGGGCTTGCTCAGCGCGAAGTCGATCGCGTCCGGGCCCGATGCGTCGTGGGCGACCAATCCCACCTGGCCAAGCTCGAGCGAGTCGAGCACAGCGCCCAGCTCGCGCTGGTGCCGCGCGCCGTCAAAGGAACCCGGCTCGACGCGGTCCGAGCGGCCATAGCCGAGCCAGTCCACTACCACCACCCGGCGGGGCGCCAGCATCGGAGC
>JBKOYU010000722.1:0-5401 GCA_046725575.1 Actinomycetota bacterium
GCGGTGTGGTGGGCCATCACCACAGTGACCACCGTCGGATACGGCGACCTTTCACCCGTGACCACCATGGGACGCGTTGTCGCCGTCGCGTTGATGGTCGGTGGCATCACTCTGGTCGGTACCGTGACCGCGACGCTGGCCTCGTGGATCGTGCAGCGCGTCGCCGAAGAGGACACCGCCAACGAGGCGGCGACGAGGGCCCAGATCGAGGAGCTCCGAGAGGAGATCCGGCGACTCTCGAACTTGCTCACCGACGATCGCGAGCCCGCCTATGGTGAAGGCCGTGAAGCAATCTGAAAAGAAGCGCGTAGTCGTCTGGGGCACAGGATTCGTCGGCAAGATGGTGATCGCCGAGATCGTCAAGCACCCGATGTTCGAACTGGTCGGCGTCGGGGTGAACAACCCGGACAAGGTGGGCCGCGACGTTGGCGAAATCTGTTCTCTCGGGCAGAAACTCGGACTGGCCGCGACCGATGACGTCGACGCTCTCATCGCGCTGAAGCCCGACGCGCTAGTGCATTACGGCCCGACCGCGGCGCACGCTCTTGACAACATCTCGCTGATCACCCGGTTCCTTCGGGAGGGCATCGACGTCTGTTCGACCGCGATGACCCCGTGGGTATGGCCCACTCTGCACTTGAACCCACCCGATTGGATCGAACCCATCACGACGGCTTGCGAGCTGGGCGAATCATCCTGCTTCACCACCGGCATCGACCCGGGCTTCGCCAACGACCTGTTTCCGATGACGCTGATGGGTCTGTGCTCGGAGGTCCGCAAGGTGCGCGCCTCCGAACTGCTGGACTACACCAACTACGAGGGCGACTACGAGTTCGAGATGGGCATCGGCAAGCCGCCCGAGTACCGTCCGCTGCTGGAAAACCCCGACGTGCTGATATTGGCCTGGGGCGCAACGGTTCCGATGATTGCGCACGCGGCGGGCATCATCCTCGACGAGATCACTACGACATGGGACAAGTGGGTGACGCCCATCGAGCGTAAGTCCGCCAAGGGCATCATCCAGCCCGGAAACGTTGCGGCCGTGCGGTTCACGATCAACGGCGTGTACCAGGGCGAGACCCGCATACAGCTCGAACACGTCAACCGGATCGGCAATGACGCCGCGCCGGACTGGCCGTCGGGCAACGAGAACGACGTTTATCGCGTCGACATCGAGGGCACGCCCAGCATCTTCCAGGAGACGGCGTTCCGGTTCACCGACGGCTCCGGCCGCGACGCGGCGGCCGCCGGCTGCCTGGCGACCGGCCTGCGCGCGCTCAACGCGGTGCCCGCAGTCAACGATCTTTCGCCAGGCTGGGTGACAGCTTTGGATTTACCACTGATTCCCGGTGTGGGGACCATCCGCTAGTAACGCCAAGACCGTCAGAGAAGATTGAATACCGGATAGGGTTCTATCGAGACGGAGTGACATGTCTGACGCGGTAGGGCTGTCGGTTGGCGCCACCAACCTGGCGGCCGTTGTAGTGGGGCGGGCCGCGGTTACGCGGTCCCCGGTGCTGACGCTGTACCCGCATCGACCGCCCGAGGTCGGCGTGCCCAGCGAAAACCCCAACCTCACCGAGCGCGGCCTGATCATCACCGACTTCGTGGACCGCGTCGGCGACCCGGTCGGCATCGTCGCCGCCGACGGCTCCACCCATCTGGCCGACAAGGTGCTCGCCGATGCGCTGCGCGCCATGCTGTACACCGTCGGCCGGCCTCCCGCAGGACCCGTGGCGGTCACCTACCCCGCCCACTGGCGACCCGCCGCTGTCGACGCGCTGCGCAACGCGCTGGCCGCAGTACCCGAGCTCGAACAAGCGCCCCTCATCTCCGACGCCGCGGCGGCGCTCACCGCATTGCAGGACGACCCCGGCGTGCCGACTCACGGCGTCATCGCCCTGTGCGACTTCGGCGGGACCGGCACCAGCATCACGCTCGTCGACGCCGCCAACGGTTATGCGCCGGTCGGCCCGACCGTCCGCCACACCGATCTCTCCGGTGACCTGATCGACCAGGCGCTGTTGACCCACGTCATCAACGACCTGTCGGCGGCGGGCACCATCGACTTGTCCGGCACCTCGGCGATCGACTCACTGAGCCGGCTGCGGGCCCAATGCCGCGGGGCCAAGGAGCGCTTGTCCACCGCGGCGGTCACGTCCCTGGTGGCCGAGCTGCCCGGGCACCGCAGCGACGTGCGGCTGACCCGCAACGAGCTCGACGAGGCGATCCGTGCACCGCTCGCCGACCTCGTCGGTGTCGTACAGGAAACCGTGGAGCGCAACGGAATTCGGGCCGCCAACCTTGTTGCCGTGGCTTCCGTGGGCGGCGGTGCCCGTATCCCGATCATCACCACCACGATGTCCGAACACTTCCGGGTGCCGGTCGTCACCACCGGACAACCGGAGTTGACCGCCGCGATCGGCGGCGGCCTCAAAGCGGTGCGCGGCACGGTTGACGAGGGCATGACGTCGATGGCCGCGGCCCCTGGCGCCGTCGCCGCCGCCGCGGCTGCGGCCACCGCGATGGCACCCGAGGTGGATCCGCAGGACGCGCCGCAATCGAGCACGTTCCGCGCGCTGGCGTGGTCGGACGCCGACGACGTTCCCGATGTCGCACCCACCGACCCGTACGAGTACGGCGGCGTGGCCAACGGCGACGCCTACACCGACGACGCGCGCCCGCAAATGCAGTTCGACCATGACGCGTATACGTATGAGCCCGAAGAGGCGCCGCTGCCGTGGTACCGCAAGCCCGTCCTGGTCTTCGGCGCAGGCGTGGTCGCGCTGCTAGTGGCCCTGGCCGCCGCGGTCTTGTTCGTTATGCGCGACGACAGCACCCCGACGCCTGCGTCGACTACCACGCCCGCCACCACCACCACCCCGACGCCGACCACAACCGCGGCAGCGCCACCCCCGGTCGCACCCGCGCCGCCACCGCAGACCCAGGCACCCCAGACCCGCACCGTCACTCGGCAGGCGCCGCCGCCCCCGGTCACGGAGGCCCCGCCGCCTCCGCCGCCCACGTCCGAGGCGCCGCCACCGCCCCCGCCGACCCCCGAGCCGACGCCGGAACCGACGCCGGAGCCGACCACGCCGCCGCCGTGGAGCCCGACCGCGCCGTACCCGACGATCCCGGGTCTGCCGTGGGTTCCGGCGCCGCAGGTACCTGCGCAGCCCTAGTCTGGCGCCATGACGCAGACCGACGGCTTGCTCTTCGACCCGAACACCTACGACCCGCAGCAGTTCGACGACGAGACCCGGCGGCTGCTGCGCGCGACCATCGACTGGTTCGAGGGCCAGGGCAAGAAGCGCATCCTCGACGATGACCTGGCCGCGCAGTGGCCCGCGGATTTCGTCGACTTCGTCAAGCGCGAGAAGCTGTTCGCGACGTTCCTCACCCCGTCGGAATACGCCGATGGCAACCCCGACAAGCGGTGGGACGCCGCGCGCAACGCCGCTCTCTCCGAGATCCTCGGCTTCTACGGGCTGACGTACTGGTACACCGAACAGGTCACCATCCTGGGTCTCGGGCCGATCTGGCAGAGCGAGAACAAGGACGCCAAGCTCAAGGCCGCCGACGACCTGGAGGCCGGCGAGGTGATGGCCTTCGGGTTGTCCGAGCGCGAACACGGTGCCGATGTCTACAACACCGACATGGTGCTCACGCCGGCCAGCGAGGAGGACCGCGCCAACGGCATTCTGTACCGGGCGACGGGGGAGAAGTACTACATCGGCAACGGCAACGTCGCCAGCATGGTGTCGGTGTTCGGGCGGCGCGGCGACATCAGTGAGGCGGACGCCGGGGAAGGGTACGTCTTCTTCGTCGCCGACAGCCAGCACGACAACTACCACCTGATCGACAACGTCGTGCACATGCAGATCTATGTGAGCACGTTCCGGCTGGACAACTACCCGGTGCGGGAAGAGAATATCCTGCACACCGGCGTGGAAGCCTTTGCGGCAGCATTGAATACCATCAACGTCGGCAAGTTCAACCTGTGCTCGTGTTCGATCGGCATGACGGAGCATGCCTTCTACGAGGCGATCACACATGCGCAGAACCGAGTTCTCTACGGCAAGCCGGTGACCGATTTCGCCCATGTGCGAGCGAATTTCGTCGACGCGTATGCACGACTGATCGCGATGAAGCTGTTCAGTCAGCGCTCCGTCGACTACTTCCGCAGCGCCGGCCTCGACGATCGGCGCTACCTGCTCTTCAACCCCATGACGAAGGCCAAGGTCACCATGGAGGGCGAAACCGTGCTGCGTGCGCTGCACGACGTGATCGCCGCCAAGGGGTACGAGAAGAACACGATGTTCCGCGAAGTCGCACAGCTCATCGGCACGCTGCCGCGACTGGAGGGCACCGTGCACGTAAACGTCGGACTGGTGCTGAAGTTCATGCCCAACTACATGTTCAACCCGGCGGAGTATCCGGAGATCGGTACCCGCAACGACCCCGCCGACGACGTCTTCTTCTGGAATCAGGGACCGACCCGCGGCGCGGGCAAGGTGCGGTTCGCCGACTGGACGCCGGTCTACGAGAAGCACGCAAGCATCCCGAACGTCGCGCGGTTCTACGAACAGGCCACGGCGTTCAAGACGTTGCTTGCGACTGCTGCTCCCGACGCCGAGCAGCAGCAGGACCTGGACTTCATGCTGAACGTCGGGCACCTGTTCTCACTGATCGTCTACGGCCAACTCATCCTGGAGCAGGCCGCGCTGACCGGGCTCGACGACGACATCATCGATCAGATCTTCGACTTCCAGATCCGCGACTTCAGCACGTATGCCGTTGCGCTGCACGGCAAGCCGAGCTCGACGCAGGCTCAGCAGGATTGGGCCGTCGGCGCCATCCGCAAGCCGGTATCCGACGCCGAGCGCTTCGATCGGGTCTGGCAGCGGGTCAAGGCCTACGACGGCGCCTACGAGATGCGGCCCTGACGGTGCTCATGCCTCGACTCCTCCTCGCTCCGGTCCTCGCTCGTTCCTCGCTGCGATCCTCACTCGTCGTCGTCTTCGGCGCACACCCGTCACCGCCGAACGCGGTAATCGCCCGGCTTTTGAATGCCCGGTAAGGCTGTCGCCGTCGACCACGACATCGAAGTCGAGGTTCAGCCGCATCGGCTTGGTCACCGACTGTCGCCAGGTAACCCGTTGTCCGCCAACGGCTATGTCCCGCAGCGGTACCGTCTCGCCCTTACCCGTCGCGGTGCCGGTGATGCCGCCGTTGTCGGCGAACGTGTCGACGTCAACTCACCCCGGACCGCTTCGCTGCCCGCGGCGAGCACTTCGAACGGCGCGATGGCGTCGAGTGGGTCGAACCCGTCGAACAACACAATCTGTGCGTGCACCTGCTCATCGTCGGGTGAACGGACCGCGAAGGACCAGTGGCGAAT
>JBKOYU010001035.1:0-5098 GCA_046725575.1 Actinomycetota bacterium
CTGCTGCCGCATCTGAACCCTGGTGTCATGTCGTGGTCGGAGCTGTCGCGGCTCAAGCCGGTCGCGCCGTCGATGGGCATGATGCTGGAGACCACGTCGCGGCGGCTGTTCGAGACCAAGGGCCTGGCGCACTACGGGAGCCCTGACAAGGATCCCGAGGTGCGGCTGCGGACGCTGGCTGACGCTGGCCGCTTGTCGATTCCGTTCACCACCGGGTTGCTGGTCGGTATCGGGGAGACGCTGGTCGAGCGCGCCGAGACCATCCACGCAATTCGCCAGTCGCACAAGGAGTTCGGGCACGTTCAGGAAGTGATCGTGCAGAACTTCCGGGCCAAGGATCACACCGCGATGGCCTCGGTACCTGATACGGGCTTCGACGATTTCGTGGCGACGGTCGCGGTCACCCGGTTGGTGATGGGGCCCAAGATGCGCATCCAGGCGCCGCCGAACCTGGTATCACGCGCCGAGTGCCTAGCGCTGATCGGCGCCGGTGTCGACGACTGGGGCGGGGTGTCGCCGCTGACCCCGGACCATGTCAACCCGGAGCGGCCATGGCCGGCGCTGGACGAGCTCGAGGCCGTCACCGCCGACGCCGGCTACGACCTCGTGCAGCGGCTGACCGCGCAACCGAAGTATGTGCAGGCGGGCGCGGCGTGGATCGACCCGCGGGTGCGCGGGCACGTCAACGCGTTGGCCGACCCCGACACCGGGCTCGCCTTGGACGTCAATCCCGTGGGCCGGCCGTGGCAGGAGCCCGACGAGGCGAGCGAGTCGTTGGGCCGGATCGATTTGGCGACGGCGATCGATTCCGAGGGCCGTCTTACCGAAACCCGCAGCGATTTGGGCAGTGCGTTCGGCGACTGGGAGTCCATCCGCGAGAAAGTGCACGAACTCGCGGCGCGGGCGCCCGAGCGCATCGACACCGACGTGCTGGCGGCGCTGCGCTCGGCCGAACGCGATCCGGCGGGCTGCAGCGACGACGAGTATCTGGCGTTGGCCACCGCCGATGGTCCGGCGCTGGAAGCCGTTGCAGCGCTGGCTGATTCACTGCGCAAGGACGTGGTGGGCGACGACGTGACGTTCGTGGTCAACCGCAACATCAACTTCACCAACATCTGCTACACGGGATGCCGGTTCTGCGCGTTCGCCCAACGCAAGGGCGACGCCGACGCGTACTCGCTGTCGACGGCCGAGGTGGCCGACCGGGCGTGGGAGGCGCACGTCGCCGGCGCGACCGAGGTGTGCATGCAAGGCGGCATCGATCCGGAGTTGCCGGTGACGGGCTACGCCGACTTGGTGCGGGCGGTCAAGGCCCGGGTGCCGTCGATGCATGTGCACGCGTTCTCTCCGATGGAAATCGCGAACGGCGTGACCAAGAACGGGATGTCGATTCGAGAATGGTTGACCTCGTTGCGGGAGGCGGGGCTCGACACCATCCCCGGTACCGCCGCCGAGATCCTCGACGACGAGGTGCGCTGGGTGCTGACCAAAGGCAAGCTGCCCACGTCGATGTGGATCGAGGTCGTCACCACCGCCCACGAGGTCGGGCTGCGGTCGTCGTCGACGATGATGTACGGCCACGTCGATGCGCCGCATCACTGGGTCGGGCATCTCAACGTGTTGCGCGGCATCCAGGATCAGACCGGCGGGTTCACCGAGTTTGTGCCGTTGCCGTTCGTGCACCAGAGCAGCCCGCTGTATCTGGCCGGTGGCGCGCGCCCCGGCCCGTCGCACCGTGACAACCGTGCGGTGCATGCTTTGGCGCGAATTATGTTGCACGGCAGGATTTCCAACATCCAGACCAGCTGGGTGAAGCTCGGCGTCGAGCGCACGCAGGTGATGCTCAACGGAGGTGCCAACGATCTGGGCGGCACGCTGATGGAAGAGACGATCTCGCGGATGGCGGGCTCGGAGTTCGGCTCGGCCAAGAGCGTCGAAGAACTGGTCGAGATCGCGGCAGGCATCGGCAGGCCTGCTCGCCAGCGCTCCACGACATACGCGCCGCTGGCCGCGTAGCGGCGTCCATCGGTTAAGACTGCTTGCGGCAGGCGCCGAACTCTTCCAGGGCGACTGTCGTTGTGCCCGCCTAGGAGCGACAACTCGTTGACCTGCGCTTTTAGCTCAGCTTGTCGCTGACATAGCTGCTCTAATTATGCCCGTGACCTGGGTAAACGCTGTTGTCGCTCCTAGGTGGGCACTGCGAACTGTGCCGCCGTTCCGTGCGAACTGTGCCGCCGTTCCGTATGTGACGAGCACGATCGTGAACTATGTGACGAGCACGATCGTGAACTGGCTGTCACGCTCGGCACGTGTACATGACGACCGGACGCCAAGGAGAGCCATGACCACGATCGCTGGTATTCCCGCGCACGCTCTGCTCGTGCACGCCATCGTCGTGTTGGCGCCGCTCGTGGCGCTGCTGCAGATCCTGTGCGCGTTCTGGCCAGCGGCCCGCCGACGGTTGGTGTGGTTGGTATTGGCGCTGGCCTTGGTCAACATGGTGCTCACACCCCTGACCACTTCGGCGGGCCAGTGGCTATACGACCAGCTCGGTAGTGCCAGCCCTGTTCTTGACGTCCACCGTGAGCGTGGGCAGTGGATGCCCTACTTCTCGGCGGCGCTTCTGGTGGTGGCTATCGCGCTCGCGGTCATGCACTGGCTCGAGGGCCGATCGGATAAGCGCCGAACCATAGCGAATGTTGTAGTCGCGATTGTGGCGGTAGTGGTCGGCGTCTCGTCGATCATTACCGTCGTGCGAATCGGTGACGCCGGCTCGCATGCGGTGTGGGGAGGCGGAAGCTGACGCCCAAGCGCCGAACGTGAAGCCACTGCGAAATTGTGGTTGACAGTTCGCAGTGGCTTCACACTCGTGTTGTCAGGCCTGCTTGAGCGCCTCGATCTCCAGCGTGATCGTGACCTTGTCACCAACGACCGTTCCGCCCGTCTCCAGCGGCATATCAATGTCGACGCCGAAGTCCTTGCGGTTCAACACAACTGACGCCTCGAAGCCGGCGACCTCACCGTGGCCCATGCCGGGATTGACGCCGTTGAACTCGACATCCAGGCTGACCGGCTTGGTGACGCCCTTCAGCTTGAACTCACCGTCGAGCACGTAGTTGTCGCCGTCGGCCCGCACGCCGGTCGACCGGAACGTCGCAGTGGGGTACTTCTCGACCTCGAAGAAGTCGGCCGACTTGATGTGGGCGTCGCGCTGCTCGTTGTTGGTGTTGATCGAGTCGACCGCGATCTCGGCCGTCACCGACGGGGTGCCGTCTTCGGCGACGACGATCGCACCACTGAACTTCTCGAAGTTGCCTCGCACCTTGCTCACCATCAGGTGGCGTACTGAAAAGCCGATCGACGAGTGAACCGGGTCGATGGCCCAGGTTCCCGTACTGAGCTGAGCGGTTCCGGTCGCAACGGTCATGTATGTCTCTTTCACCTCAGGGTGTCGGCCTGCCCGACGCCTTCGATAACGCAAACGGACCGTAGTCCGAATTCATTCCCGCGCCGCTTGCGCCCCGAATAATTAACGGAGGCGTAGAAAGCGCGCCACGCTTTGTTCACCTTGCGTTCAGGTTGAGTTCAAAAGGAGAACTCCGATGGTCGGAAAGGCGCTCGTAGCGGTATCTCTCACTGTCGGTTGGATGTTGGGGGGCGGGGTGGCGCACGCCGAGAACATCATGAATCTCGGCACATACGCCGGAGATGTCATCAAGCAGTTGCAGGACTGGGGATATAACGTCATGCTCAACGGGCTTGATCGGGACATCGCCTATATGGATGAAACCCATAAGAGGCATTGCCAGGTGTTGGCCATTCATCCGGTCGTGAGTGAACCGCTCAAAGCCGGTGAGTGGCAGACGGTTTACGTTGACTTGTCCTGCCCGGGGAATCCCAGCGGCACGACACCCTCCAGCCCCTAGAGCTTGGCCGCCAGCTCGGTGCCTTGCCGGATAGCCCGCTTGGCGTCGGCACCCGCGCCTCGTGCCATCCGATGCCGGTGTTGATGATCGTCGCGCCGGCGCCTCGACTTCGGTTGCCAGCGCGATGATTTCATCCCAGGTCTGACCATCTTCGACGTAATCGGCCATCGACATCCGGTAGCAGATGATGAAGTCGTCGCCGACCGCGGTGCGGGTACGACGCACGATCTCAACAGGAAAGCGCCTGCGCTTCTTAGGGCGAATCCGCGGCGCTATGCAACTTGTTGCAGTGCAACCAAGCGCATAGGCCGCGGATTCGTCAAGTCAGCACCAATTCACGTTGACGTCGGTGCCCCCGGCGGTGACGTGCACAGAGCAGTCGACCGGCCGAACCGTGGCAGAGTGGGTCTGCGTCGAGTACACGGCGTCGTGACCGGGGACGGCATAGTCGGTTGCCGCGAAGGCCGGCGCGGCCAAGCCGAGGGTGACAGCGGCGAACGCGCCTGCTCCGGCCAGGCTGAGGGCGAACTTCTTCATTTCCTGACTCCTTTGTCGGGTTAGACAGGCTAAGTACCTGTCAATTGGGGAAACGCGTTACGTGAGGGCCGTGTTCCGTCACGCGTTCAATTTCGCCCGGCTCGCAAGTGATCACACCGTCACTGCGTGTGTGGTCGGTGTCACACATGCGCGGAGCAGGGTGAATGCGGAGTGATATGTGTGTGTCCCTAGGCGTGCTGTATGTGCAACGTCTAGTATCAGTAACTACGCGCCACCCACCGCGCGGCGTAAAAGTTAGGGCACACTGGGATGAGGCATCGACGTACCGACATCGGATACTTGTCAGCGACTTTCCAGGGCCCGACACACCGGCAGCCCACTGAGTAGGAGATCGAGGAGACCTTCGTGACGTACACGATTGCCGAACCCTGCGTCGACATCAAGGACAAGGCCTGCATCGAGGAATGCCCTGTCGATTGCATCTATGAGGGCGCACGCATGCTGTACATCCACCCCGACGAATGCGTGGACTGCGGCGCGTGCGAGCCCGTCTGCCCTGTCGAGGCCATCTACTACGAGGACGACGTGCCCGACCAGTGGAGCCAGTACACGCAGATCAACGCCGACTTCTTCGCCGAGTTGGGCTCGCCGGGTGGCGCGTCCAAGGTCGGCCT
>JBKOYU010000323.1:0-7075 GCA_046725575.1 Actinomycetota bacterium
ACGCCGCGCCGGGCACTTCGCGGTCAGCGAAACGAACAACTCAGCGCGGTTAGCGAACCGAGTCCGGACCGTGACCAAAGGCCCAGCGCGTCAACCTCATTCGTCACATCTGTCTCGATAGCATCAGGCCCGGCATTGGACTAAAACGACTGGGATAGCTGCATGAACAGGCCATATACCGCACATTCACCGTATTCCTTGAGCCCGACCGAACGGATTCCCAGCTACGGGGAGGACGGTGGCGAAACCGTCGACCTCGACCGAGGGCGCTACGAGGAGTACGAGGGCCTCGAGGAGTACGACGACTACGGGGACATCGAGGAGTACTACGAGCCAATCGATCGACGGTGGATCTGGGTCGCCGGCGTGGCCGGCGCGATCCTGCTCGTCGCGGTGATCTGCACGGTGGTCATCCTCGGTGGCGGCGACAGCGGATCGGTGTCCACGACGGTCGCTCCGCCGACTACCTCAAAAACGGCCGCCACGACGTCGGCCCCGGCCGCGACCAGGACGTCGGCGCCCCCACCCGCGGCGACGTTGCCGCCGGAAACGGTCACCACCGTGACGCCGACCGCAAGCGCCCCACCCAGCGAGCCGCCGACCGAGGCGGCTCCGGCGCCCGCGCCGAACACCATCACCTACAGGGTGACCGGCAACCGCAATCTCATCGACCTGGTGACGGTGATCTACACGGATTCGCAGGGAGCGCTGCAGACCGACGTGAACGTGGCGCTGCCCTGGAGCAAGACGGTGGTGCTCGACCCGGGTGTGACGCTCAGTTCGGTCACCGCGACGAGCGTGGCCGGTCAGCTCAACTGCAGCATCACTGACGCGTCGGGCACCGCGATCGCCGTGCAGAACAACAACACGATGATCGCGAACTGCACGAAGTAGGCGGGGGTGGCGGCCGAGTGAGCATCGCAGGCGCCGCCAGGCGCCGAGGAGCGGTGGGCCCACGCCCGAAGGGCAGGGGACGACGCCAGAACCGACCGTCGGATCAGGCCAGGCCGAGCTCGTGCATGCGGGTGCTGTGCGTGTGCTGCAGCCGGTCGAAGAACTCGGTCATCTGAGTGAGGCCCTCGCCGCTGGACATCACCAGGTCGACGAGCTCATCGTGGTCGGCCATGACGTATTGGGCCTGGGTGATGGCCTCGCCGAGCAGCCGCCGCGACCACAGCGCCAGCCGGTGGCGCTGCTTCTCGCTGGCCGTCACCGCGGCCTGCACCTCGGCCACCACGAACTGTGAGTGCCCGGTTTCGGCCAGCACGGCGCGCACCACATCGGCTATCTCGTCGGGCAGCGAGTCGGCGATTTCCAGATAGAAGTCGGCCGCCAAGGCGTCGCCGACGTAGGTCTTCACCAATGCTTCCAGCCAGGTGCTGGGGGTGGTCAGCCGGTGGTAGTTCTCCAGCGCCGAGGCGTACTTCGTCATCGCGGGCACTACGTCGACTCCCCTGCGCTCCAACGCATCCCGGAGTACCTCGTAGTGGGTCATCTCCGCGGCCGCCATGCTGGCCATGTTGATGCGGCCGCGCAGGTTCGGCGCCATGCGCGCCTCTTCGGTCAGCCGGTAGAACGCCGCCACCTCGCCGTAGGCCAGCAGCGCGAAGAGCTCGTTGACGCCGGGATGGTCTGGCGACACGCCCGACGTGGTCTGCTCGGGAGAGGGCGCGGACGGCGTCGAATTCATGGCCCAACTCTAGACGGCGAAGGGCGCTGCGACCGCCGGGCAAACCCGACCAGCTATCATGGTCGTAGGCAGTGGCACCGAAGAGACCGATACGACATCGCCGCTACCTAAGAAATGTGCGTGCACGCAGTCGGCCCGCCTACCTCAGCGCAGGGCCCCGCGGAACTTTTCGTCAATCTCGTGCGCGCGTGGACGCCATGAGGATTGACAATTGAAAGGCTCTTCTCCCGCGTATGACGCATCTAAATCCAACATTTGCTGAACTCGGAGTTCGCGACGAAATTGTGCGCGCACTGGCCGAGCAAGCCATACAACATCCATTTGCTATTCAGGAACTCACCCTGCCGCTGGCGCTGGCCGGCAGCGACCTGATCGGACAGGCCCGCACGGGCATGGGCAAGACCTATGCGTTCGGCGTGCCGATGCTGCAGCGCATCACCACCGACTCCGAACGTGAGCTCTCGGGCATCCCCCGGGCGCTGGTCGTCGTCCCCACCCGCGAGCTCTGTCTGCAGGTGTCCGGCGACCTGGCGACCGCGGCTAAGCACCTCACCGCCGGTGATCGCAAGCTGACCGTCACATCGATCTACGGTGGCCGGCCCTACGAGCCGCAGATCGAGGCGCTGCAGAAGGGCGTCGACGTCGTGGTCGGCACGCCTGGGCGGCTGCTCGACCTCGCGCAGCAGGGTCACCTGCAGCTCGGCGGGCTGTCGATGCTCGTGCTCGACGAGGCCGACGAAATGCTCGACCTCGGCTTCCTGCCCGATATCGAGCGGATCCTGCGGCAGATTCCCGACGAGCGGCAGGCGATGCTGTTCTCGGCGACCATGCCCGATCCAATCATCACGCTGGCCCGCACGTTCATGAACCAGCCGACCCACATCCGCGCGGAGGCGCCGCATTCGGCGGCCACCCACGACACCACCGAGCAGTTCGCCTACCGTGCCCACGCGCTGGACAAGGTCGAACTGGTCAGCCGCGTGCTTCAGGCCAACGGCCGTGGCGCCACGATGGTCTTCACCCGCACCAAGCGCACCGCGCAGAAGGTCTCCGACGAGCTGGCCGAGCGCGGCTTCAAGGTCGGCGCCGTACACGGCGACCTCGGCCAGGCTGCCCGCGAGAAGGCGCTCAAGTCGTTCCGCACCGGTGACATCGACGTCCTGGTTGCCACCGATGTCGCGGCCCGCGGCATCGACATCGACGACATCACCCACGTCATCAACTACCAGATCCCCGAGGACGAGCAGGCCTACGTGCACCGCATCGGCCGCACCGGCCGCGCGGGCAAGACCGGTATCGCAGTCACGCTGGTCGACTGGGACGAGCTGACCCGCTGGGAACTGATCGACAAGGCGCTTGGCCTCGGCTGCCCCGATCCCGCCGAGACGTACTCCAGCTCGCCGCATCTGTACGAAGAGCTGGACATCCCGACCGGCGCCACGGGCACGGTCGGCGAACCGCGCAAGTCGCAGGCCAAGCGCGCGCCGGCCGACAAGTCCACCGAGCGGCCCGCCCGCAACCGCACCCGCAACCGCAGGCGCACCCGCGGCGGCAAGGCCACCGGGCATCCCGAGGTGACAACCGAACAGCCCGAGCCCGCCCAGGCGGACGAGACCGCCGACGAGGCATCGCAACCCGGCCGGCGCCGTCGTCGCCGTCGCCCGCGCAAGACCGCGGCCGCGAACGCCGGCTAGCCGAGGTTCACCTTCGACGGATGGTCAAACCCGAACGCCGCACTAAGGCTGACGTGGTGGCGGCCGTGGCGATCGTGGCAGCGGTTGCCATCGTCGTCGCGCTGATCTGGTGGACCAGCGACGCCAGGGCGACCATCAGCCGGCCCGCCGCGACGCCCGCGCCCACGCTGCCTTCCGCCAAGGCCGTGCCCAGCTCACTGCGGCAACTGTGGACGGCGCCGAGCCCGAAGACCACCACGCCGTTGGTGGTGGGCGGCAACGTCATCACCGGTGACGGCCGCGAGGTCGACGGCCGCGACCCTGCCACCGGAGACACGCGGTGGAGTTACGCGCGTGACCTCGAGCTGTGCGGCGTCACCTATGTGTACAACTACGCGGTCGCGGTGTATCCCGACGTCCGCGGCTGCGGACAGGTCAGCACGATCGACGCCAAGACAGGCGAGCGCGGGCCCAGCCGCACAAGCTACGCCGACCCCGAGGTGCGGCTGTCCGGCGACGGCACCACCGTGCTGTCGGCCGGGGACAGCCGCCTGGAGATGTGGCGCTCGGACATGGTCCGGATGCTGTCCTACGGCTCACTCGACGCGCGACTCAAGCCCGGCATACCCGCATCGCCGATCTGCCGGCTTGTGGATGCGCAGGCAAGTTCGACGGCGGTGTCGGTGCTGGAGGCGTGCCCGAAAGCGCAAGACCTGCGGCTGACGCTGCTGCGGCCCGCCGACGAAGAAGACACGCCCAACCTGAAGTACGTGCCGCAGCCCGGCGTCATCGACGACTCCGCTGCACGCGTCGTCGCGGTGTCCGACACCACGACCGCGGTCTACGTGCCCACCCCGAAGCCGGCAGTCAACATCGTCGACGAGACCGGCGCGACCGTCGCAAGCTCGCTGTTGCCCAAGCCACCGTCACCGAACGCGACGATGTCGCGGGCCGGCGATCTGGTCACGTGGTGGACCGGTGATTCCGTAATGGTGTTCTCCGCCAACGGGCTTCGCTACCGCTACACGGTCAGCGCGTCGGGCAGTAATATTCCACTGGGCCCCGCGACGATGATGGCGGGGCGATTGCTGGTTCCCGTCACCGGCGGGTACGACGTGTTCGACCCGGCCACCGGCAACGGTATCGAACACATTCCGGTGCTGGGGGCACCTCCCACGCGAAGCGTAGGGGGACGGCCGCCGAGTTCTGCTGCGGTGGTGCCCGCGGTGGCGGGTTCGACGATCATCGAGCAGCGCGGCGACGAACTCGTCGCGCTGGGCTAGATCTCGGGCGTGAAGGTGGCCAGCGCCTTGCCGTTCTTCCAATGCTTGAGCAGCGCGTTGGCCAGTTCCCGGTAGGCGTATGCGCCCTTGTTCTTCCGGCTCGCCAGCACCGACGCTCCCGACGCGCTGGCCTCGGCGAACCGGACCGTGCGCGGGATCGGCGGCGCCAGCACCGGCATGTCATAGCGGTCGGCGACGTCGAGCAGCACGTCGCGGCTGTGGGTGGTGCGCGAGTCGTAGAGCGTGGGCAGCGCGCCGAGCAGCTTCAGGTCGGAGTTGGTGATCTGCTGTACGTCGTTGATGGTGCGCAGGAACTGCCCGACGCCGCGGTGCGCCAACATCTCGCACTGCAGCGGCACGATCACTTCGTCGGCGGCGGTCAGGCCGTTGAGAGTGAGCACGCCCAGCGACGGCGGGCAATCGATGATCACCACATCGAATTCGCCGCCGATCTTGGCGAGCGCACGTTTGAGCGCATACTCGCGCCCGGCGCGCATCAACAGCATCGCCTCGGCCCCGGCCAGGTCGATGTTGGCCGGAAGCAGCGTCATGCCTTCCGCCGTGTCCACCAACGCGGCGTCCGGCTCCACCTCACCGAGCAGCACCTCGTGGATGGACACTGGCAGCTTGTCGGGATCGTGCCCGAGCGAAAACGTCAAACACCCTTGTGGATCCAGGTCGACGAGCAGCACTCGCCGGCCCTTCTCCACCATCGCCGCCCCCAACGACGCGACCGTCGTTGTTTTGGCGACCCCACCCTTTTGATTGGCGACCACAAGTACCCGCGTCACAGTGCTCATCGTTGCACGGGTACCCACGCGCAGATGGGACGTGCGGCAGAATCGGTGGGCGTGGGTGTCGCGCAGCGCCGGCTGCTACTGCTTCGTCACGGCGAGACGGAGTGGTCCAAGTCGCGACAGCACACTAGCCGCACCGACCTCGACCTCACCGAGACCGGCCGCGAGCAGGCCAAGGTGACGGCCGAGGCGCTCGCCGAACTGCAGCTGGACAACCCGCTGGTGGTCTCCAGCCCGCGGCGGCGTGCGCTGGTCACCGCGGAGCTGGCCGGCCTGGCCGTCAACGAGGTATCTCCCCTCCTGGCCGAATGGGATTACGGCGCCTATGAAGGCCTGACCACGCCGCAGATTCGGGAATTGGTCCCCGGTTGGCTGTTGTGGACGCACGGCTGCGAAGACGGCGAAAGCGTCGCGCAGGTTAGCGATCGGGCGGACCGCGCGGTGGCGCTGGCCTTGCAGCACGTGGAGACACGCGACGTCGTTTTCGTCGGACACGGACACTTCTCGCGCTCAGTCATCACCCGCTGGCTCGAACTGCCGCTGTCCGAGGGCATCCGTTTCGACATGGTTGCCGCGTCCATCGCCGTGTGCGGCTTCGAACGCGGCGTACGTCAGCTCGCTGCACTCGGGCTGACCGGCTATCCCCATCCCCACCCGTGCGCGCCGGCGTGACACGCGAACCGGCTTTCGTACTCGCCGGGCGTGCCGGCGCCGTGGTCGCCGACGGTGTGCACACGGCCTTCCCGAAGCTGGCCGACGCACGGGCGGCGCTGGCGTCGCACAGCGCCCCAATCATCGTGGGCGCCTTGCCTTTTGACATATCCAAACCGGCGGCGCTGATCCGTCCGCAGTCGGTACAGTTCACCGAGGCACTGCCGGACTGGCCGCTTCGCGAGCTGCCCACGGCGCGGATCACACAGACGATTCCCGACCCCGACGAACACCGCGCGCGGATCGGCGCGGCCTTGCGCCGGCTGCAGGACCCGGGCAGCGGCCTGCACAAGGTGGTGCTGGCCCGGGCGTTGCGGCTGGTTGCCGAGGGGCCGATGGATGCCCGCACCATCGTGCATCGGCTCGTCGCCACCGACGCCGGGGCCAACGCGTATCTCGCCGACCTCACGCCCGCAGGCGGCGGGTATTCGGGCGCCGCACTGGTCGGCGCGAGCCCGGAGCTGCTCGTCGCGCGGCGCGGCGATCAGGTCACCTGTCGCCCGTTTGCAGGATCGGCACCGCGGCTGGCGGACCCCGGCGCCGACGAGGCCAGCGGCGCCGCCCTCGCAGCGTCGGCCAAGAACCGCCACGAACACCAACTGGTGGTCGACGCGATGCGCGAAGCGCTGGACCCGTTATGCGTCGACCTTGAGATCGCTCCCGAGCCCCAGCTGAGCAAGACCGCGGCGGTCTGGCACCTGTACACCCCCATCACCGGACGGCTGCGTGAAAAATCCACCACCGCTTTGGATTTGGCGGTCGCCCTGCATCCGACGCCTGCGGTGGGCGGCGTTCCCGCGACGGCGGCGGCGGAGCTGATCACCGAGCTGGAGGGCGACCGCGGCTATTACGCCGGCGCGGTCGGCTGGTGTGACCAGCGCGGCGACGGACGGTGGGTGGTGTCGATCCGCTGCGCGCAGC
>JBKOYU010001054.1:0-6039 GCA_046725575.1 Actinomycetota bacterium
ATCTTGATCAGCAGGTTGGGGCGGTCGACGATCTTCCAGAGTTCGATCGCCTGCAGGATCGTCTTGTCGGTGTCGTGGGCAAGCCGTGGATCGACCTCGATGGACACCCGGCCATCGACACCGTTGGACAGCTCGTACTGCTTGGCCAGTACATCGCAGGCGTTGCGAACGTCGTCGGTGGTGATGGTGCGGATGGTGGCGTCCACGTCGGCGCCGCGATCGGCCAGTTCCTTGACCTGCTCGTCGTAGGCATGGCCCTTGGACAGCGCCCCCTGGAAGATCGTCGGGTTCGTCGTCACGCCGACCACGCACTTCGTGTCGATCAGCTCCTGCAGGTTGCCGGTCTGCAGTCGGTCCCGGGACAGGTCGTCCAGCCATACCGACACACCCGCCGCGGACAGCGCCGCGAGATTCGGATTCTGAGTCATCGCAATTACCTTTCGAAATCAGTTGTCTATTGATCGTTCCGCGGCGGCGGCAACGGCTTCGGGTGTGAACCCGAATTCGCGGAACAACGTCTTGTCGTCGGCGGACGCTCCGTAGTGCTCTATGGAGACGATCTCGCCGGTGTCGCCGACCAGCTTGTACCAGCTCTGGGCGACGGCCGCCTCGACGGCGACCCGCGCGGAAACATCGGGCGGCAGTACGCTGTCGCGGTACTCCTGCGGCTGCGATTCGAACCACTCCACACACGGCATCGACACCACGTACGCCGTGATGTCCTTGTCCGCCAACAACTTCTTCGCCTGTACGGCCAGCTGTAGTTCGGAGCCGGTCGCGATGATGATGACGTCGGCGTCATCGGCGGGATTGCCGCCGCCCAGCACGTAGCCGCCCTTGGCGACGCCCTCGGCACTAGTGCCTTCCAGCACAGGAATGCCCTGCCGGGTGAGGATGAAACCGGTCGGGCCGCTGCTCGCGCCGCGCGCAAGGATGGTGCGCCACGCGTAGGCGGTCTCGTTCGGGTCGCCCGGTCGCACCACTGACAGGTTTGGAATGGCCCGCAGCGCCGCCAGGTGCTCGATCGGCTGGTGGGTGGGCCCGTCCTCGCCCAACCCGATCGAGTCGTGGGTCCAGACGTAGATCGTGTCGATGTTCATCAACGACGCCAACCGCACACCCGCGCGCATGTAGTCCGAGAACTGCAGGAACGTGCCGCCGAACGCGCGGGTCGGACCGTGCAGCACGATGCCGGACAGGATCGAACCCATCGCGTGCTCGCGGACGCCGAAGTGCAACACCCGGCCGTACCAGTCCGCCGTGAACTCCTTGGTCGAGATCGAGGGCGGCCCGAAGGAGGGCACACCCTTGATCGTGGTGTTGTTACTACCGGCGAGATCCGCTGAGCCGCCCCACAACTCGGGCAACTTGGGCGCGACCGCATTCAGCACCTGACCGAACGCGGCGCGGGTCGCCAACGGTTTGTCCTCGACACTCCAGTTAGGCAGGTCGGCGTCCCAGCCGTCGGGCAGCTCCTGGGCGGTCAGCCGGTCCAGCAGCGCCTTACGGTCGGGCTCGCGCTGCGCCCAAGCGTCGAACTCGCCCTGCCACTTCTCGTGGGCCTCGTTGCCGCGGGCGAGTAGCTTGCGGGTGTGCTCGATGACCTCGTCGCGCACCTCGAACGTCTTGTCCGGGTCGAAGCCGAGGATCTCCTTGACCGCGGCGACCTCCTCGTCGCCGAGCGCGGCACCGTGCGCCTTGCCGGTGTTCATCAGCTTCGGCGCGGGGTAGCCGATGATCGTGCGGATCGCGATGAACGACGGCTTGTCAGTGACGCGCTTGGCCTCGGCGATGGCCTCCTCAATGCCGACCACGTTCTCGCCGCCCTCGACCTCCTGCACGTGCCACCCGTATGCGCGGTAGCGGGCGGGCGTGTCCTCGGTCAGCGCGATGTTGGTGTCGTCCTCGATCGAGATCTGGTTGCTGTCGTAGAACACGATGAGGTTGCCGAGCTGCTGGGTGCCGGCCAGCGAGGACGCCTCGCTGCTGACGCCTTCCTCCATATCGCCGTCGGAGGCGATCACGTAGATGTAGTGGTCGAACGGGCTGGTGCCGGGCGCCGCGTCCGGGTCGAACAGGCCACGCTCGTAGCGCGACGCCATCGCCATCCCGACCGCGGAGGCAAGACCCTGGCCCAGCGGGCCGGTGGTGATCTCCACCCCAGCGGTGTGGCGGAACTCCGGGTGCCCCGGCGTCTTGGACTTCCAGGTCCGCAGCGATTCGATGTCGGAGAGCTCCAGCCCGAACCCGCCCAGGTACAGCTGGATGTAGAGGGTCAGGCTGGAATGTCCGGCCGACAGCACGAAGCGGTCGCGGCCGAGCCAATGCGTGTCGCCGGGGTCGTGGCGCATCTGCCGCTGGAACAGCGTGTATGCGAGCGGCGCCAGGCTCATCGCGGTGCCGGGATGGCCGTTGCCGACTTTCTGCACCGCATCCGCAGCCAGCACACGCACGGTGTCAACAGCGGCCGAGTCCAACTCGGTCCAGTCGTCCGGGTGATTCGGGCGGGTGAGGGTAGAAATGTCTTCGAGTGTTGTCACGAGCGCACTCCTGTTCGTCGGCAAGCTGCTCGTTAAAACACCCTAGTGCGCGATGGTCATCCGCTGCAGGTTCGTGGGGGACGATTAGGACGGCGTTTACACGCGGTCTACCATCCTCTGTAGTAGAAGCTGCGCGCTGCGGCGATCCTTAGGAGTATTTGCGTGAGCATTCGCGAAGGCAGCCTTATCGATGGGGCGCCGAACCGAATCAGCACCAAGCTCCTCGGCTATCTCTCGCTGACAAAGCCTCGGGTGATCGAGCTGCTGCTCGTCACCACGATTCCCGCGATGCTGCTGGCCGACCGCGGCACCGTCGATCCGCTGCTGATCCTCAACACGCTGGTGGGCGGTCTGCTGGCGGCGGCGGGCGCCAACACGCTGAACTGCGTGGCCGACGCCGACATCGACAAGGTGATGAAGCGCACCGCGCGCAGACCGTTGGCCAGGGCCACCGTCCCGCGAAGTCATGCGCTGGTGTTCGGGCTGGCGTTGTCGGTCGGCTCGTTCTTCTGGCTGTGGTGGACGACGAACATGCTCTCGGCGCACCTTGCGGGAGCGACCATCGCGTTCTACGTGCTGGTCTACACCCTGCTGCTCAAGCGGCGTACCTCGCAGAACGTGGTGTGGGGCGGGGCGGCCGGCTGCATGCCGGTGATGATCGGCTGGTCCGCGGTCACCGGGACCATCCAATGGCCGGCGCTGGTGATGTTCGCGATCATCTTCTTCTGGACGCCGCCGCACACGTGGGCGCTGGCCATGCGCTACAAGGAGGACTACCAGGCGGCCGGGGTGCCGATGCTGCCCGCCGTGGCCACCGAGCGGCAGGTCACCAAGCAGATCCTGGTGTACACCTGGCTGACCGTGTTGTCGACGTTGGTGCTGGCGCTCGCGACGGGCTGGCTGTACGCGTCGGTGGCGATACTGGCGGGCGCCTGGTTCCTGGTGATGGCCCATCAGCTGTATACCGGCGTGCGCCGCGGTGAGCAGGTGAAGCCGCTGCGACTGTTCCTGCAGTCGAACAACTACCTCGCCGTCGTGTTCTGCGCGTTGGCGGTGGATTCGGCGTTGGCGCTGCCGACGCTGTTCAGCGTCTGAGCTGTCCCTACGCGATTTGTGTGCGTTGTGTTGCGACCAGCGCTCCTTTTTGCAGACAAATCACCTAGGGCACTAGCACGACAGAGCCGACGGTCTTGCGGCCCTGCAGGTCGCGGTGGGCCTGCTCGGCATCTTCGAGGCGGTAGCGCTCGCTGACCGTGACGGTGATAGTGCCTGCAGCGATCGCGTCGAGCAGTTCGCCTGCGCGCCAAGCGAATTCGTCGGGAGTCCGGGTGTAGTGCACGAGCGTGGGCCGGGTCAGAAACAGCGAACCGGACGCGTTGAGGCGCTGAGGGTCGAACGGCGGCACCGGCCCGCTGGACGCGCCGAACAGCGCGACCGTGCCGCGAATCGCGCAACTGGCCAGGCTCGCGTCGAATGTGGCGGCGCCGACGCCGTCGTACACCGCGGCGACACCACCATCGGTGAGTTCCTTGATCTTGGCGCCGAATTCCTCGGGATCCTCGGGGTAGTCGAGCACCTCCACGGCACCGGCCTTGCGCGACAACTCGGCCTTCTCCGGTGACGACACAGTCGTGATCACGCGCACCGCCTGACTGGTGGCCCACTGCGTCAGGATGAGGCCGACGCCGCCCGCGCCGGCGTGCAAAAGCACGGCGTCGCCCTGCTGTACGGGATAGACCGACTTGATCAGGTAGTGCGCGGTCATCCCCTTGAGCAGGGACGCGGCGGCCATATCCGAGCTCACACCTTCGGGCACGTAGGCGCAGAAATCGGCTGGGGCGACGCAGTATTCGGCGTATGCGCCGTTGCCCTGGGCGGTGACGACCCGGTCGCCGACCTGTAGCGCGGCGACATCCTCGCCGACGGCCTCGACGGTGCCGCAGACCTCGGTGCCGACGATGAACGGCACTTCACGCGGATACTGCCCCGACCGGAAGTAGGTGTCGATGAAATTCACGCCGATGGCCTCGGCCTTGATCAGCACCTCGCCGGAGCCGGGGGAGGGCTGCTCTTTGTCGACGTAGCTCAGGACTTCGGGTCCGCCGGTCTCGGCGACTTCAATGGCCTTCATGCTGACTATCCTGCCAACGTGGCGAAACTGGCGAGGCCCGACCTATTCCATCCCCGCATCGTGCTGGCCGGTTGCCCCGCGCTGCCCGAGGGCGACGGTGACGACGACGGGCTGGTCGGGGCGCTGCGCCAACGCGGGCTGCATGCCCGCTGGCTCTCCTGGGATGACCCGGAGACCCTCGACGCCGATCTGGTGATTCTGCGTGCAACGTGGGACTACATCGACCGGCTCGACGAGTTCCTGGCGTGGTCGACCCGGGTGCGCAATCTGCTGAACCCACCTCAGGTCGTCGTGTGGAATACCGACAAGCGTTATCTCGCCGACCTGGCCGATGCCGGCGTTCCGACGGTGCCGAGCCTGTTCTTCGCGCGCGGCGAGAAGATACGGCTCCCCGACGCCGACGAGGTGGTGGTCAAGCCGGCCATCGGGGTGGGATCCGTTGGCGCACTGAGGTTTTCCGACCCAGACGAGGCGCGCGCCCACGCCGCAGCACTGCAGCTCGAGGGCCGTTCGGTGCTGGTGCAGCCCTACGACCCGCGGATCGAGCACGGTGAAACCGCGCTGGTGTTCCTGGGGGGCCGGCAGTCGCATGCATTCACCAAGGGCCCGATCCTGCCGCCGCCGGGACGAGCTCCGGTGTTCGACGAGTCCGGCACATACGCGGAGGAGACGCTCACACCAGCCGATCCCGACTTCGAGGTCGTGGATGTCGGCCATGCTGCGCTGGCTGCTGCGGCCGCGCACCTTCGCATCGACGTCGGCGACCTGTTGTATGCACGCGTCGACGTGATCGGTGACCGGCGCGACGCACAGGTTCTGGAGCTGGAATTGGTGGAGCCGTCGCTGGGCTGGCGGCAGCTGGACGAGACGACCAGGACCCGGCAGCAGCGGGAGTTCGCACTTGGGGTGGAATCAGCCCTGGAGCGGCTCGGGCTTGGACCGCTCTCGCATCGACGCCCATAGCGCCGCCGTCGCGGCCGTGCACGCGGCCGCGCCGAGCACATGCACGGCCACGAGCGCGGCGGGCACACCCGTGAAGAACTGCGCGGTGCCGACGAGACCCTGGGCGCACACCAGCGCCAGCAGCACCCCCAGCCGGAGCAGGACGCGGCGCGGCGCGTGCACGGCAAGCAGGCCGAAGCCGAGGCCGACCACCAGCGCCAGGTAGGCGACGAGCAGCGACGAGTGCAGGTGCACCAGCGTGGTGATCTCGACCTGCAGCCGCGGCACGGGCTGCGTGATGCTCATGTCGCCCGCGTGCGGTCCCGCGCCGGTCACCAGGGTGCCGCTCACGAGTTGCGCGGCGAGCACGACGGCAGTCAATGCGGTCAACTGCCGCAATGGTTTTGGCGCCACGGGCGTCGGGAC
>JBKOYU010000511.1:0-2563 GCA_046725575.1 Actinomycetota bacterium
GCTGTGGGCATCGCCTTGTAACGATCCGGTACCGTGCGTCGATGTGACGGACATGCGAACAACGACAGCCCGGGTCGGGGCGGTTTTCGGAACAGCCGCAGTGGTGGCAGCCGCCGGTATTGCGGTAAGTCATGGCACGTCGAGCGCTGAGCCGGCCGCTCATCAGGTGCGGTATACGCTCACGTCGGCAGGCGGTGCTGATTTCGACCTCTTCTATCTGACGACTCAACCTCCGAGCAAGCAGGCCTATAACGCCGACGCGTACGCGTTCGTGAAGCGGGAGACGGTCAACGTGGCGCCGGGCGTGCCGTGGGTGTTCGAGACCACGCTCGCGGACCCGCAGTGGGCGATCTTGACCGTGAGCAGCACCACGCACGGTGGGCAGGCCGCACCGAATCCTCACTGCGAGATCGCCGTCGACGGTCAGGTGGTCGTGCAGCAGGACGCTCCTTACAACCTGCAGTGCAAGCTGTCGCAGTGGTGAACTTGCCGTCTGCTCGCCCTAATCAGCGGCTGGCGCGCACCGCGCGCACGAATGACGCTACGGCCGCGCCGATTTCGTCGGGGCTGTCCTCCTGCAGGAAGTGCATACCGGGCACGGTGACTTCGGTCTGGTTTGGCCAGGTGCGGACGAAGTCGCGGACACGTCCCTGGATGATCGAGCCGGGGTCGCCATTCACGAAGAGTTTCGGCACATCGCTTTTGGCAAGCCAGGCTCCGTACTCTTCGACGATCTTCACGACGTCGGCCGGCTCGCCCTCGATCGGGATGTTGCGCGGCCACGACAACGTCGGCCGCCGATCCTCGCCGGGATTGCGGAACGGTTCGCGGTAGTGATTCATCTCTTCGTCGGTAAGTTGACGTTGGATGGAACCGGGCAGTACGCGCTCGACGAACACGTTCTTATCGAGCACCATCGCTTCGCCCTCTGGCGAGCGGAAGCCCTGAAAGATGCGACGGCCCGGGTCGGGCCAATCGTCCCAATTGACCGGCATCGCAATCGCTTCCATGTAGGCGATGCCCGCCACCCGGCCGCGGTGCTGGTTGGCCCAGTCGAAGCCCAGCGCCGAACCCCAGTCGTGCAGAACAAAGATCACCCGGTCTCCGAGATCGAGTTCGTCCCACAGCTTGAAGAGGTAGTCGCGCTGTTCGGCGTAGTGGTAACGATCGGGTCCTGAGTCGTCGAGCTTGTCCGAGCCGCCCATGCCGATCATGTCACAGGCGATGAGCCTGCCCAGTCCTTCGAGATGCGGCATCACGTTGCGCCACAGATACGACGAGGTGGGATTGCCGTGCGCGAATACGATCGCGTCACCCTGGCCCTCGTCGACGTACGCCATTCGCTTGCCGTTGATCTGCTTGTACTGCAGCTGCCCGTAGGGCTTCGCTCCCGGCATGGCGTCCTCCTCAATTCGATTGGGTGTCAGCGAGTTTCGCGGCGACCTCGCGGGCCACCCGCAGGATTCGGCCCGAGAACTTCGGGTCGGAGACCGCGCGAGCCAGCGCCATCCCGCCGACGCACACAGTCATCAGCGCGATCGCGTCGTCAAGACGCTCGTCGTCGCCATCACAGATCGCGGCAAGCGACCCCCGCAGTTCGTGCTCGTAGCAGGCGCGGAATTCGTCCGACGCATGCGCGGCGTCGGAACTCAGCGTCGCGAAACCGCAACTGGTCGACAGGTCGTTTCGGTGCGCAGTGGTGAGGTACCGCCTGGCCAGGCTCGTCAGCCGCGCCCGCCATGATTCGCCGCGCCGCGGCTTGATCCAGTGTGAACGGCCAGTGGTGATCGCCCGCGAGAACGCCGCGTTGGCCAGGTCGTCCTTGCTCGCGAAGTGCGAGTAGAACGCGCCGTGGGTCAGCCCCGCGTCACGCATCACCGGCACGATCGCCGCGCCGTCAAGACCCTCCTCGCGAATCCGCCGCGCCGCGGCGTCCAGGATCCTGTCCAGCGACTCCCGCTTGCTGTCGGCACGTGTGCCATCGATCTTTCGCATGATGTGCATCATGCTAGTCGCATGACGTCCATCATGTGAAGTACTTGGATTTTCTTCGTGCAACGGCTCCGATTAGCGGAACGTGAGTGTCGCAGATCCCGATCTCGTGCACCGGATCAGGACTGCTGGCGCCCCAAGTCACGGGTCTGACGAGAGGTCAGGCAGACGAGCCCAACACCAGCGGCGTAGAGCACTGCAGCGATGGTCGGGAAACGCCCGTCTGGTGCGAAACCCTCGATCGAAAAGCGCCCCAGGGTCAGCGTCGCCATCACGATGCCAACAATCAGCAATGCTGCTGTACTCCACGCAGGCAACGGAATGGCGATTGCGGGAAGAGGTCGGCTGAATACTGACCGTGCCAGCCACAGCACCATCAGGACGACCGCGGTCACCAGCGACAGAATCGCCAACCACGCCAACCGAAACCAGAACCATGGCGCCGCTCCGGGCGAGGGCTGGGGGAGAAGGCCTGTCGGATAACCGATAAGTGCGACGACGACGACGGGGACCATCTGCCACAGATACAGGGCCATCACGTTCTTGTTAGCCACTGCCAGCAGCCGTAGCC
>JBKOYU010000581.1:0-4671 GCA_046725575.1 Actinomycetota bacterium
GTGGCCGACGGGCTGAACCTCACCATGAGCGGCATGAGCCACGCGGATGAGTTCATCGCGCTCGCCTATGAAAACCATTGGCGGGTAACAGAAGAACCGGTCGAGATTCTCTACACCGAATACTCGAAGTCGAAGGGTCAGCCACTGTTGAACGGCGTCAACATCATCTTCGACGGGTGGCTGCGAGGGAGGATGTCCCGATGAACTGGATCCAGGCGCTCCTGATCGTGTCTGTCCTGGTGCTGTTGGTCTACCTGCTGCGCTCGCGCCGCAGCGCACGGTCCAAGGCCTGGGTGAAGGTCGGCTACGTGCTGTTCGTGATCGCGGGGATCTATGCGATCCTTCGCCCGGACGACACCACCGTTGTCGCGAATTGGCTTGGCGTCGACCGCGGTACGGACCTGATGCTGTATGTGCTGATTGTTGCGTTCGTATTCACGACGTTGTCGGCCTACATGCGGTTCAAGGATCTCGAGTTGAAGTACGCGCGGCTTGCACGCGCCGTGGCGTTGCAAACCGCCCGGATGCCCGAGCCACGCTAGAGCGATTGTCGGAAGTAGTCCACAGTCCGGGCGACACCCTCGCGGAGTTCGACCTTTGGCGTCCACCCGAACACCTGTCTCGCGCGGCTGTTGTCCAGGCTGGACCGATTCAAATCGCCCAGCCGCGCCGGATAGAACTCCGGTTCGTCGCGCCCGTCGGCGGCCTCTGCAATCACCGAATGCAGTTGCCGCACCGAGGTTTCCACTCCGGTGCCGATGTTGAATCGCTGGCCTCCCCCGGCGTCTCCCGCCGCCTTGACGAACGCGTCGACGACGTCGTCGACGAACACGTAATCGCGGGTGTCTGTGCCGTCGCCGAAGATCTTGGTCGGCCGGCCCGATAACAGCGCCTGCGAGAAGATCGCCACCACGCCTGCCTCGCCATGGGGATCCTGCCGGGGTCCGTACACGTTGGCCGGGGCCATGTGTGAACAATCCAGCCCGTACAGGTTGCGGAACATGTTGAGGTAGACCTCGCCCGCGTACTTGCCAGCCGCGTACGGCGATGCGGGGTCGACGGGCTCGTCCTCACTGGTCGGAAAAGTCTGGGGGCTGCCGTAGATGGAGCCGCCCGACGACGTGTGCAAAATCTTGCGGACCCCGGCCTGGCGAGCGGCCTCCGCGAGCCGCACGGTGCCGACGACGTTGACCATCGAGTCGAACTGCGGGTCGGCAACGGAGTGACGGACGTCGATCTGCGCGGCCAGGTGGAAAACCACCTCGGGCCGGGTGTCGGCGAGCAGTCCGATGAGGTCGGCATTGACGATGTCGGCCTTGGCGAACTCGAAGCCGTCGTGCCGCTCCGCCGCGACGATGTTCTCGCTGCGGCCGGAGCTCAGATCGTCGACGCCGACAACGCTGTGGCCGTCCGCCAGCAGGCGGTCTACCAGCGTTGATCCGATGAACCCGGCTGCCCCCGTGACCAGTGTGCGCATCGGCTCACAATACCGACGGCCGCTATGCGCAAGCTTGGACCGTAGGCTCGGCGAGCGATGAACTGGGTCGCCCGCACCGCTGCCGCGCTGATCGTGGTGCAGTTGGTGGTTCGGGCGGTGCTGGCCTTTCGCGGCTATTTCTACTGGGACGACCTGATCCTGACGGGCCGGGCGGGCACGCACGGCCTGCTGTCGCCGGCGTATCTGTTCGACGATCACGACGGGCACGTCATGCCGGGGGCGTTCCTGGTGGCGGGTGGCATCACCCGGCTCGCGCCGTTGAACTGGATCGGGCCCGCGATCAGCATAGTGGTGCTGCAGCTGTTGGCGTCGCTGGCGCTGCTGCGGGCGCTGCATGTCATTCTCGGCTGGCGGCCGGTGCTGCTGCTGCCGTTGACGTTCGCGTTGTTCACCCCGCTGTCCGTGCCGGCGTTCGCGTGGTGGGCGGCGGCGCTGAACTCGCTGCCGATGCTGGCCGCGCTGGCCTGGGTGTGCGCCGACGCGGTGCTGCTGGTACGCACCGGCAACCAGCGGTATGCGGTGACGGCCCTGCTCGTCTACTTCGGCGGCTTGCTGTTCTTCGAGAAGGCCGCCGTCATCCCGTTTGTGGCCTTCACGATTGCGGCGCTGTACGCCCATGTCACGTCGTCGGGCTCGGTGGTGGAGGTGTGGCGGCGGGGACTTCGGCTGTGGGTATCGGCGCTGGCGGTGACGGCGGCGTGGATCGCCGTCTATCTGGTCGTGGTCGATCAGAAGCGGTGGAGCTTCGACGTGGCGATGACGTGGGATCTGTTGAGCCGCTCGGTGACTCATGGCGTCGTGCCGGGTTTGGTTGGCGGACCGTGGGATTGGCAGCGCTGGGCCCCGGCGTCACCGTGGGCGACGCCGCCGGGCGCGGTGATGGCGCTGGGCTGGATGGCGCTCGCGGTCGTGGTGGCGGTCTCGTTCATTCGCAAGCAGCGGATCGGGCCGGTGTGGCTGGCGGCCGTCGGCTACGCGGTCGCGTGCCAGATCCCGATCTACCTGATGCGCTCGTCGCGGTTCACCGCGCTCGAATTGGCGCAGACGCTGCGCTACCTGCCGGACCTGGTGGTGGTGTTGGCGCTGCTGCTCGCCGTCGGCCTGTACGCGCCGAACCGCGAGAGATCTTCGTGGCTGGATGCGTCCCGGACGCGGACAGTGGTAACGATCTGTGCCACAACGGCATTCGTTGCGAGCAGCCTGTTGTCGACCTCGACGTTCCTGACCAGTTGGCGCGACAACCCCGCACAACCGTATCTGCAGAACGCGCGAGCCGCGCTCGCCGCCGCGCACGCCACCTCGAGTGCACCGCTTCTCGACCAGGACGTCGATCCGTTGGTGTTGCAGCGTGTGGCGTGGCCGGAGAATCTGGCCAGCCACATGTTCGCGTTGCTGCCGGATCGGCCGGAATTTGCCGGTGCGACACCCGATTTGCGCATGCTGGATGTGAGCGGTCGCGTCGTCGACGCGAAGGTCACCTGGGTGCGGTCGATCGTTCCCGGGGCCGCGCCGAATTGCGGCTATCTGGTGCAGCCCGACTTCCCCGTGTCGATGCGGCTGGATGGCCCGCTACTGCCGGCGGATTGGACGGCGGAAATCAACTATCTCGCCAACAGCGACGGTTCGATGACGATGTCGCTGTCGGAGGGCGCGGAGACGAAGGTGCCGGTAAGGCCGGGGCTGAACCGGGTCTTCGTGCGATTGTCGGGGGCCGGTGATGCGATCAATGTGCGGGCGAATACGGCCGCATTGTCGGTGTGCATCGCGGCAGGGCCCGTCGGATTCGTGGCGCCTCGGGACAATGGAGCCACCTAGGAGAATCGAACTCCTGACCTGCTCATTACGAGTGAGCCGCTCTGCCGACTGAGCTAAGGTGGCGTGCCCGCCGACGAGCGCTTGCGCGAGGAGCCAAATGCTCTGACGGGCGGGACGAGTCTACGGCAGGCCCCACCGGCAGCCCAAGTCAGTTGCGCAGCGCCCGCCCCACGGTGGCGACCATCGCATCCACCGCGAACTTCGGCTTCACGTTCACCGCCAGCGCCTCGCGGCACTCCAGCACGGCCTCGATGCAGCGCAGCAGCTTTTCAGGCGACGCGTGTGCGGCCATCGCCGCGACCCGGTCCGTCATATCCGGATGGTTGGCCTGGATCTCCCCCGCCCGCGACGCCACAAGCAGCGCATCACGGAAGTACGTCGCCAGATCGATCAGGGCCCGGTCCAGCGCGTCACGCGACGCCCGCGTTTGGCGCGACTTCTGCCGTCGCTCAAGGTCTTTGATCGCACCCGTCGCGCCGCGCAGCGTTCCCGCCGTGCCCTTGCCGGTGCCGCCTGCGCCCAGCGCCGTGCGCAACTCCTCGGTCTCGGCCTCGTTGCGGTCTTCGGTCAACGCCCGCGCTTCGGCCTCGGCCGTCGCCACCAACTCCTCGGCGGCGGCGTATGCGCGCGACGGTGTCGCCGCGTCGCGCGCCAGGCCAAGTGCGCGCTGCCGTCGCTCCCGGGCCTGCTCGTCGGTCGCCAGCCGCCTTGCCCGCCCGACATGACCTCCGCTGACCGACGCCGCCCACCGAGCCTCGTCCTCCGGCAACCCGTCCGTGTCGATCAGCAGCTGGGCGATCGCGTCGACCGGTGGCGTCACCAGTGCCACGTGCCGGCACCGCGAACGCAGCGTGATCGCGATGTCTTCGGGATCCACCGACGGCGCGCACAGCAGGAAAACCGTCGACGGTGGCGGCTCCTCGACCACCTTGAGCAGCGCATTCGCCGCTCCTTCAGTGAGCCGGTCTGCGTCCTCGATCAGCACGATCTGCCACCGCCCCGTGCCCGGCCGCCGCGACGCGATCTGCACGATGTTGCGCATCTCGTCCACGCCGATCGACAACCCCTCGGGGATGATCCGGCGCACATCGGCGTGGGTGCCTGCCATCGTCGTCGTACAGGCCCGGCATTCACCGCAGCCCGGGACGCCGTCGGAGGTGCACTGCAGCGCCGCAGAGAAGCACAGCGCCGCGATTGAGCGGCCCGATCCCGGTGGTCCGGTGATCAGCCACGCGTGTGTCATAGTCCCGGTCGCCACGCTGTTGTGAGCCGAATCACCGCGCGCGGCGTGCGCCGCGGCAACTAATTCCGCTTCCACGGCGTCTTGACCCACTAGACGCGAGAAAACACCGGCCATC
>JBKOYU010000673.1:0-6325 GCA_046725575.1 Actinomycetota bacterium
GGAGACGCCGCTGACGATGCTGCTGCTGGCCAAGCTGATTGGCGAGGCGGGCCTGCCCAAGGGCGTGCTGTCGGTGCTGCCGACCACCAGCCCCGGCGACGTGACCACCGCGCTGATTGACGACGGTCGGCTGCGCAAACTGACGTTCACGGGGTCGACCGGCGTGGGCAAGGCGCTGGCCAAGCAGAGCTCCGACAAGCTGTTGCGGCTATCGCTAGAGCTCGGCGGCAACGCGCCGTTTGTGGTGTTCGACGACGCCGACGTCGACGCCGCGGTCGACGGCGCCATCCTGGCGAAGATGCGCAACGGCGGCGAGGCGTGCACGGCCGCCAACCGATTCCACGTCGCCAACGCGGTGCGCGAGGAGTTCACCGAGAAGCTGGTGAAGCGGATGAGCGAGTTCACCCTCGGCAAGGGCCTCGACTCGTCGGCGACGCTGGGCCCACTGATCAACGGCAAGCAGGTCGCCACCGTCGAAGACCTGGTATCCGACGCGGTGTCACGCGGCGCGACGGTCGCGGTCGGCGGCGTCGCCCCCGGCGGGCCGGGCAACTTCTATCCGGCCACCGTGCTGGCCGACGTGCCCGCCGACGCGCGAATCCTCAAGGAGGAGGTGTTCGGACCCGTCGCGCCGATCGCCGGCTTCGACACCGAGGAAGAGGGCATCAAGGCGGCCAACGACACCGAATACGGGCTGGCGGCCTACCTCTACACCCAGTCGCTGGACCGTGCGCTGCGGGCGGCCGAGGGCATCGAGTCCGGCATGGTCGGCATCAACCGCGGCGTGATCTCCGACCCGGCGGCGCCGTTCGGCGGCGTCAAGCAGTCCGGCTTCGGCCGCGAGGGCGGCAGCGAGGGAATCGAGGAGTACCTCGACACGAAATACATTGCGCTGACGAATTAGCGCGAGCAGACGCAAAAGTCCCTCACACCTCGGCGTGTCGGGGACTTTTGCGTCTGCTCGCGCGGGCAAAATCTCGGCAGTGAAAGCGGAGCGCCGCCACACGATTCCCGCGCTGGACGGCATCCGTGCGATCGCCGTCGCGCTCGTGCTGGCCGACCACGGCGGCATCCCTGGTGTATCGGGCGGATTCCTCGGCGTCGACGTCTTCTTCGTGCTCAGTGGGTTCCTGATCACCGCGCTATTGCTCGACGAACTCCGTCGCACCGGCCGAATAGGCCTGCGGGCCTTCTGGATCCGGCGCGCGCGACGGCTGCTGCCCGCGTTGATCGTGATCGTCCTGGCGGTAGTGGCGGCGCGCGATCTGTTCTCGCCCGAGACCATCGTCGCGCTTCGTGACGACGCCGTCGCCTCGTTCTTCTGGATGTCGAACTGGGCGTTCGTCGCCCAGCAGACGGACTACTTCTCGCAAGGCGCCCCGCCGTCGCCGCTGCAGCACACTTGGTCGCTCGGCGTCGAGGAGCAGTACTACCTCGTCTGGCCGCTGCTTGTAGTCGCCCTCGCCGCGGTATTCGGTGCCCGCGCCCGGTGGGCGGTCTTCGCGCTCGCCACCGCGGGGGCGGTGGGCTCGGCCGTCGCCGCCATCGTGATGGCGTCCGACGTGAACCGGGTTTACTTCGGGACCGACACCCGGGTGCAGGCCCTGCTGGTGGGTGCCGCGGCGGCGGCCCTGCTGGTGCGCGACTGGTCGGCGCTGACTGCCGGCGGCACGCTGATTCGCACGCGATGGCGGCGGTGGGGCGCGTGCGCGCTGTCGGTCCTCGGCCTGGCGATGCTCGCGGCGCTGGCGCACTACGCGACGGGCAGCGCCCCCGAGTTCCGCGACGGATTGCTGATCGTGGTGGCCGTGGCTGTGGTTCTCGTCGTCGCGCCGGTGGCGCTGGATCCCGGCTCACCCGTGGCCCGGGCACTGGCGTGGCGGCCGCTGGTATGGCTGGGCGCCATCTCCTACGGCGTCTACCTGTGGCACTGGCCGATCTTCTTGGCGCTCAACGGCGAACGCACCGGGTGGTCCGGTTGGCCGCTGTTCGCCGTGCGGTGCGCGGCGACGGTCGCGGTGGCCGCGGCGTCGTGGTGGCTGCTCGAGCAGCCCATCCGCCGATGGCGACCGGTGATCGTCCCGATGCTGCCGCTCGCCGGTGCCACGGCCGCCACCGCGGCGGCGGTGACGATGCTCGTGCTGCCCGTCGGCGCCAAACCCGCCGACCTGCCGGTCGGTCCCGACGTCGACTCCGCGGCGCTGGTCTCACCAGAGGTGCCGGTCGAGGTGAAGTCACCGTCGGGCCAGCTCGCGCCGGGGACCAAGCGTGTTGCGGTGTTCGGCGACTCGGTGGCATGGACGTTGATGCGCTACCTGCCGCCGATGCCAGGGCTGAGCTTCACCAACTACACGACGATCGGGTGTGGGGTGGCCCGCGGCGGGCCCTACCGGTACGCGGGCGAGACGCTGAACCAGAAGCCCGAATGCGATGCGTGGCCGAGCCGGTGGTCCCAGCGGATCAACCATGACCGGCCCGACGTTGTGCTGCTGATCATCGGCCGCTGGGAGGTCGTGGACCGGGTCAACGAAGGGGACTGGGCGCACGTCGGCGACGACGCGTACGACGCGTATCTGCGCGGCGAGCTGCAGCGGGCGCTCGACATTCTCACTTCGACAGGGGCCCGGGTGGTGGTGACGACCGAGCCGTACAACCGTCGCGGCGAGAGGCCCGACGGCAGCCTCTATCCCGAGGATCAGCCGGCCCGCGCCGACCGCTGGAACACCTTGTTGCGCAACGTCATCGGAAACCGGCCCGACGTCACGGTGCTCGACCTCAACAAGAAGTTGGGCCCGGACGGCTACTACACCAACAAGGTCGACGGCATCAAGATGCGCATGGACGGGGTGCATCCCACGCCGGAGGCGGTCAAGTGGTTGACGCCGTGGCTGACCGACGCGCTGAAGCGCTGATTGCTAGTGGCCGAGGCGGCCGCGGCCCAGGCGCAGCAGCAGCATCGCCAGGTCCTTGCCGTCGGGGCCCAGCTCGCTGTAGCGCTCGATGACCTTCATCTCGCGGCTGTGCACCAGGCGGGTTCCGCCGGAGGCCATGCGGGCCTTGCCGATCAGCTTGGACACCTCGGTGCGCCGCTTGACCGCTTCCAGGATCGCCGCATCGAGCTCGTCGATTTCGCGGCGCAGGTCGTCGATGTCGGGAACCTGCTCGGTTTCGATCGTCATGTCGGGATTCTCCGGATTCTCGTTGTGTGGGGGATCTGGTCTCATCCGGTTTCGGGCCTCACACAAGAGACGAGCCCCGGATCCGGAAGCGGACCGCGGGGCTCACAGAAGCTGCTAGACCACGGGCACCGCTGGCCGGTACCCGTAGAAAAATCGACGCTGCTTGATGAGCACGTCAATGAGTGTGCCACCAACCGCCGCGCCAGCGCAAAAAGTGTCGTTTCACAGCGGTAAGTTGGATCAGACATGAGTTTGCACGTGACCGATCTAAATCCCGAGGCGCAGCAGCTGCTCGAGGGCCTGAACCCGCAACAGCGCCGGGCGGTGCTGCATGAGGGCTCGCCCCTGCTGATCGTCGCGGGCGCCGGGTCCGGCAAGACGGCGGTGCTCACCCGCCGGATCGCCTACCTGCTGGCCGCCCGCGACGTCGGCGTGGGCCAGGTGCTGGCCATCACCTTCACCAATAAGGCCGCCTCCGAGATGCGCGAGCGCGTGGTGCAGCTGGTCGGCCCGCGGGCGCGGTCGATGTGGGTGTCGACGTTTCACTCCACGTGCGTGCGGATCCTGCGCAACCAGGCCTCGCTGCTGCCGGGGCTGAACTCCAACTTCTCGATCTACGACGCCGACGACTCGCGGCGGCTGCTGCTGATGATCGGCAAGGACATGGGGCTGGACACCAAGCGGTATTCGCCGCGGTTGCTGGCCAACGGGATCTCCAACCTGAAGAACGAGCTGATCGGCCCGGAGGAGGCCGCAACCGACGCCGCCAATGCCGGTGAAGACCTGGTCCGCATCATCGCCGAGGTCTATGCCGAGTATCAGCGGCGCCTGCGGGCCGCCAACGCGCTGGACTTCGACGACCTCATCGGCGAGACAGTCGCTGTGCTGCAAGCCTTTCCACAGATTGCGCAGTACTACCGCAGGCGGTTCCGCCACATCCTGGTCGACGAGTATCAGGACACCAACCATGCGCAGTACGTGTTGGTGCGCGAACTCGTCGGGCGGGAAACCGAGGACGGTGTCGCGCCAGCCGAGCTGTGTGTGGTGGGCGACGCCGACCAGTCGATCTATGCGTTCCGCGGCGCCACCATCCGCAACATCGAGGACTTCGAACGCGACTTCCCTAATGCCACAACGATTCTGCTTGAGCAGAACTACCGGTCGACGCAGAACATCTTGAACGCGGCGAACTCGGTGATCTCCCGCAACGCCGGGCGCCGCGAGAAGCGGCTGTGGACCGACGCCGGGGAGGGTGAGCTCATCGTCGGCTACGTCGCCGACAACGAGCACGACGAGGCGCGATTCGTCGCCGAGGAGATCGACGCGCTCGCCGACAAGGGTGAGATCACCTACAACGACGTCGCCGTGTTCTACCGCACCAACAACTCCTCGCGCGCCCTGGAGGAGGTCTTCATCCGGGCGGGCATCCCGTACAAAGTCGTTGGCGGCGTTAGGTTTTACGAGCGCAGGGAGATCCGCGACATCGTCGCCTACCTTCGGGTGCTGGACAACCCCGGCGACTCGGTCAGCATGCGGCGCATCCTCAACACGCCGCGACGCGGTATCGGCGACCGTGCCGAAGCCTGTATGGCGGTGTACGCGGAGAACACCGGCTTGTCGTTCAACGACGCGCTGCAGGCCGCCGCCGAGGGCAAGGTGCCGATGCTGAACACTCGCTCGGAGAAGTGCATTGCGAGCTTCGTCGAGCTGCTGGACGATCTGCGCGGCCGCCTCGACGGTGAACTCGGTGAGCTCGTCGAGGCCGTCCTCGACCGCACCGGGTACCGCACTGAGCTGGAATCTTCCAGCGATCCACAGGATCTGGCGCGACTGGACAACCTCAATGAATTGGTCAGCGTCGCACACGAATTCAGCACCGACCTGGCCAACGCGCAGGCGCTGGGCGAGATCGACCCGCAAGACGAGGACATCCCCGATACCGGCGTGCTCGCTCAGTTCCTGGAGCGGGTTTCGCTGGTGGCCGACGCCGACGAGCTGCCCGAGCACGGCGCCGGTGTGGTGACCTTGATGACCCTGCACACCGCCAAGGGGCTCGAGTTTCCGGTGGTGTTCGTGACGGGCTGGGAGGACGGCATGTTCCCGCACATGCGGGCGCTGGGTGATCCGACCGAGCTGTCCGAGGAGCGACGGCTGGCCTACGTCGGCATCACGCGGGCGCGGCAGCGGCTGTACGTCAGCCGGGCCAGGGTCCGCTCGTCGTGGGGTCAGCCGATGCTCAACCCCGAATCGCGGTTCTTGAAGGAGATCCCGCAGCACCTGATCGACTGGCGGCGCATCGAGCCGGCACCGTCGTCCCCCGCAGGCGGGTGGGCCCCCAGCTTGCGAGGGGAGTACCCCCAGTCCGCCCCGAGTGGCGGCGCGGGCCGGTTCGGCACGCCACGCCCGTCGCCCACGCGCTCAGTGGTCGGAAAACGCCCGCTGTTGGTGCTGGAGCCGGGCGATCGGGTCAACCACGACAAGTACGGCCTTGGCCGCGTCGAGGAGGTGTCCGGCGTCGGCGAGTCGGCGATGTCGCTCATCGACTTCGGCAGCTCCGGGCGAGTCAAGCTGATGCACAACCACGCGCCGATCAACAAGCTCTAGGCGAAGCGTGCCTCGATTCCGCGAGACTGTACTTATCGTGCGGTTCACTCGGACTTTCTCGCGGTAACTACAGTCTCGCGGAGACCAAGCGCTAGCCCGACCCGCTGCGCGCCCATCGCCGCGTGGCCGGCAGCAGCGCGAGCAGGATGCTGGCCACGGGTAGCACCGGGATCGCGTAAACCACCGGCGAGAGCTTGGCTCCCGCGACGAACAGGCCCGCGAAGATCAGCAGCGCCACGATCGCGCCCACCACGATCAGCAGCCTGCCCATCCGGCGACGCAGCAGCAGCGCGATCAGCCCGCTGATGAGGGCCGCCGCGGATACCGCCGTGAGAAAGCCGATGGCCACGCAGAACAGCCGATCAGACCGCCACCAGCCGGTGATCAGGTCGGTGGCGATGACCGCGGTGGCCCAGCCGGACAGGATGCTTGCAATGGCGGTCGCGATGGCCGCCCCTGGATTGGCCGGCGCGGAGCGCCGCGTGCCAACCGCGACCGGCCTGGCCCGCGGGATGTAGCTGGTCTGCGAATCCTCGCCGGCC
>JBKOYU010000751.1:0-4252 GCA_046725575.1 Actinomycetota bacterium
CCGGCGCGACGGTGGTGGCCGTGGTGGGGTGCGACATTGGAGACCAGCGTCGCCCTACGTGCCGTCGCGATCCTGCTCATCGTTGGTTCGCACGCCGGGTTGTTCGAACGGTGGGGCGGCGCGCACCTGCTGCTGGGCATCGCGGGATACAACTTCGGCCGGTTCTGCCTGACGCCGGTGCCCCGCACTGATCGGGTGCGGCACCTGCGCAACACGATCGCATGGATCGCCGGGCCGTCGGTGGCGTGGATCGTGATCGCGCTGATCATCACCGATGACTATGCCCCCACGAATCTGTTGCTTGCCAACAAGTTCCTCGGCCCGCACGACAGCATGACAGCCGGTCGGCTGTGGTTCGTCGAAGTGCTGGTATGGATTCTGGTGGCGCTGGCCGCGCTGTGCTGGCTGCCGGTCGTGGACCGGTTGGAACGACAGCGGCCCTTCGCCGTCGCGGTGGCCTTCCTGGCCGTAGGCCTGGCGCTGCGGTACGACATCCTCGGGCTGCACCTCGGCCGCGACGCCTGGTTCACGGTGCTGGCGTTCTGGTTCTTCGCGGTGGGCTGGGCCGCGGCCAAGGCGTCGACCACTCTGCAGCGCGCGGCCGTGACGGTCGTGCTGATCATCAGCCTGCACGGCTACTTCGACCGCACGGAACGAGAGCTGTTGGTGCTGGCGGGGTTTGCCCTGTTGATCTGGTTGTCCGCGCTGCGGTGCCCGCCTGCGGCCACCGTCGTCGCCGGGGTCATCGCGGAGGCGTCGCTGTACATCTACCTCACCCACTACCAGGTCTACCCGCTGTTCGGCGGCCATCCGCTGCTTGGCGTCGCCGCATCCGTCGTCGTCGGTGTGCTACTGACGCAACTCGTTTCGCGACTTCGGGGGAGGATTTCGCCGAAAGTACGGTATATGACGGAATTCGGCTGATTTCCGTCAAATGGCGTACTCTCGGCGAGCCGACGAGGTTAGTCGCGCGGTTCCCGCTCGGCGATGAGCCCCTCCTGAGCCATGGTGGCCGCGATCGCGCCGTCGGCACGGAACCAATTGGCGGTCACAACGCCGCGTCCGCGCGCCGTGGCGGGCGAGCGGCACTCCAGCAGATTCCATTCGTCGGCCCGAACCGCTCGGTGGAACCAGATCGAGGAGTCGGTGGTGCCGCTGCGATGGCTGCGGGCCTTCATCGAACGGCCGTGCACCTGCAGGGCGGGGTCGATCATGTAAACGTCGGTCACGTAGACCGCGACCAACGTGTGGAGCGCCGGATCGTCGGGGAGCGGAATCGTTGCCCGCCACCACAATCGCCGGACGAACTCGCCGGTCGAAGTGTCATCGGCGATCCTGATGTCGAGCTCGTCCAACGGCATCGACGGCGCAGGCCCGGCCGGCCCGGTGCGCGGCAGGGAATCGGGATCGCCAGGCATGTCTGGCCGGTGACCGTGTTCGGGGCCGGGCAGCTCGGCGGCGAACGAAACCGTGGCCGTGGTCAGCAGCCGCCCGTCCTGGCGCGCGTCGATGCGGCGCGCGGCCGCGGTCCTACCGTCGAACACCCGGGCCACCGTGTACTCGACGGGGTCGCCGGCTTCGCCGCCGCGCAGGAACTGCAGGTGCATGTTGGTCGGTGGCCGGTCGGCGTCGACGGTGTGGCAGGCGGCGGCCAGGCTCTGCGCGACGAATTGCCCGCCGTAGGCACGCTTTCCGGCTGGCCCGCTCGCGGGACCGATCCAGGTATCCGCGTCGGCGCCCGGCTTCAGGTCGAGCAGCTTGAGCAGCGCGCTCATGCCACGGTGCCCGAATCGGTGAGCCGGCCGATTTCGTCCCGAGCCATCCCCAGCCATTCGCCGAGCACTGCGACGGTGTCGTCGCCGAGTGCCGGTGCAGCGACGGCGGGCGAATAGGCGCCGTCGATCTCGAGCGGCAGCCCCGGCGCCAGGTACTGCCCGATCCGGGGCTGATCGAGCGGCGTGAACATCGGGTTCGCACTTAGCCGGTCTTCGGTGACGACGTCGGCGAATGTCCGGTAGCGCTCCCACAACACCGAGGTCGCCGCCAACCCCGCGGTGATCTCCTTGGCAGTGTGTTGCGAAAACCACTCGGCGAACAGGCCGGACAGCGCGTCACGGTGGCGGAACCGCTCGCCCTCGTCGGTGAAGTCAGCACCGAGTGTATCGGCCAGCGCGGCAACGGCTTTCGTCGTTCCGGTCAGTTCGGTCAGGTCGCGGAAGTGCCGCCCCGTCAGCGCGACGATCATGAAGGACACCCCGTCGCTGCTGGTGAAATCCTGGCCGTACTGGCCGTACACCGAGTTGCCGATCCGTTCGCGGGCTGTGCCGTTGACCATGACCTCGGTGAAGAAGCTGAGATTCCCCGCCGTGGCCAGGGCCACGTTTTCCAGCGGAATGCTGATCCGCTGCCCCTGACCGGTGGCGTCGCGATGCCGCAACGCGGTCACGACGGCCAGCGCCGCGTAGATGCCGCATGCGACATCCCACGCCGGCAGAACGTGATTCACGGGTGTGGCGAGCTCGGCGGGACCCGTGACTAACGGAAATCCAATGCCGGCGTTAACGGTGTAGTCCACGCCGGTGCCGCCGTCGGCGCGGCCGGACACCTCGACGTGAATCAGGTCGGGCCGCAACCGTGTCAGCGTCTCGTGCGAATGCCATTGCCGTCCCGCGACATTCGTCACCAGAACGCCGCTGTCGGCGATCAGCCGCTGCACCAGGTCCTGGCCTTCCGCAGAACGGAAGTCGGCCGCAACTGAACGCTTACCCTTGTTCAGGCCCGCCCAGTAGATGCTCTCGCCGTCGCCGGTGACCGGCCACCGGTGGTAGTCGGCCGCACCGCCGATCGGGTCGACACGGATCACCTCGGCGCCAAGCTGGGCCAGCGTCATCCCGGCCAGCGGCACCGCGACAAAACTCGAGATCTCGACGATCCGTACCCCGGCCAGCGGCCGCGCGGCATCAACGCTCATCGACTCAAGCTATCAAGCGCCCGCACCGGCGAGTTTGATCGCTGCAGCCTCGATGGTGTCCTCCGAAAGCAGCACCTCGAGCGCGGCATCGCCCAGCGGGATGATGCTGTCCCGGCTGGCGACCCGCTCCACGGCGCCGGAGTAACCGTGCGCGAGCAGCTCAGCGAGCACGCCCTCGCCCACGCCCCCTGTCGCGCGGGTTTCGTCGACGATCAGCACACGCCCGGTGGCATTGGCCTCCCGAATCATGTCGTCCACGGGCAGCGGCGCCAGCCACCTCAGGTCGACGATGCGCACGCCGATGCCAAGAGATTCGAGTCGACGGGCCACCCGCAGGCTCATCCGCAGTCCGTTGCCGAACGTGAGGATCGTCAGGTTCGTCCCGTCGCCGTAGGTGCGTGCGCGGCCGATCGGCACCCCGGCGGCCGGGTATGCCGCGAGCCAGCCGTCGTCGCCCTCCTCATGCAGACCGCGGGTGTGGTAGAGCGCGATCGGTTCGAGGAAGACGCACACGGCGCCCGCCGCCTTCGCCGCGGCGGCACAGGTGTGAAGCATCGCGGCAGCGTCATCGGGCCGCGCCGGTGAGGCGATCACGACTCCGGGGATGTCGCGAATCGCGGCGATGGAGTGGTCGTTGTGAAAATGCCCTCCGAAGCCCTTCTGGTATCCGTAGCCGGCGACGCGGACCACCATCGGATTGCGGTACTGCCGGTTGGAGAAGAACTGCAGCGTCGCGCCCTCACCGCGAATCTGGTCCGCAGCGTTGTGAAAGTAGGCCAGGTACTGGATCTCGGGTATCGGTAGCAGGCCCGACACTCCGGCGCCGAGCGCAAGGCCCAGGATCGACTGCTCGTCGAGCAGCGTGTCGAACACCCGCGCCGAACTGGTCTTGCCGAGTAGGCCACGGGTGACGCCGTACACGCCTCCCTTGCGGGCGACGTCCTCGCCGAAGATCATCGCCTCGGGGTAGCGGTCCAGGATGTCGTGCAGCGCACGGTTGATCGCCTGCGCGAGCGTCAACGGCACGTCGGGTTCGCCGGACCTCACGGTCGCGGCCAGGGACTCCGGGGATGCGGCGACGGCTTCTTCGAGCGAGTCCTGCAGCGGCTTCATCACCGCCTGCGCGGTGTCGAGCTGTGGCAGGTCGGCGACATCACCCGCGAGCTCAATGACGTTGGCGCGCTTGGCCTCATAACAGTCAAGCGCCTGCCCCGGGGTCAGCACACCAGCATCGATCAACGCTTTCGCGGTGCACAGCACCGGATCCCGGTCGTAGTCGGC
>JBKOYU010000063.1:0-3971 GCA_046725575.1 Actinomycetota bacterium
GATCGGGAATCTGGCCGACACGCCGAGCTGAGCTTGGCGGGAAGGCATGATCATGACGAACACGATGGATCCCGTGACAACGACGAATGCGATCGATCAGCGGGAACTGGCGAATCAACTCTTGGCGCAGGCCAAGGCCGACGGGGTGGAGCTGGTGGGCCCGAACGGGCTGCTCAACCGGCTGACCGCGACGGTGCTCGAAACGGCCCTCGAGGCCGAGATGGACGAGCACCTCCGCTACGAGAAGTACCAGGTCGAGGGCCGCGACAGCGGCAATTCCCGCAACGGCCGCCGGGCCAAGACGGTGCTTATCTTCAGCTCTGTGGCTTCCTGATGCGTTGACCTGCACCGATACTTCGTGGCTACTGTCGTCGACGCGGGCGTCAGCGGGGTCCGTTGATTGGCTGAGATTTCTTTCTCGGCGTGTCGCGGGGCTGGCCGACGATGGAGGCCGCGCGCTGTTCGCCGAGGGCGACCGCAAGTGCCTCGCGTAGTTGACGGTTCTCGATCTCCAGCTGGCGATTTCTTTCGGTCGCGACTTCGAGTCTGTGCCGCAACGAGGCGTCAGATGCGCGTTGCCGGTCGGGAAGGCGTCGTTCAGGAGGTCCTGGACGCCGGCTGGCACGGAGTCGTTCGATCTCAGCGCGCAGGTCGGGCTGGTTGTAGAGCCAGGACCGGGAGACGTGCCCTTCGCGCGCCACCGCGTCGAATGAAATCAGTTGTCCGGCATTGTCCATCCGGCGAAGCGCCGCGATGGCTCGGTGGCGTGTGGCGGTGGCTCGGCGGCGGGCGGCGGTGACGATGTGGTGGGAGTTGTCAGCTCGCATGGGTGGTGTCCGCGTCCTCGGTCACGGTCTTCTCGACCTCGCTGATCATCCGGTCGAGGTTGGTCAGCACCTGCTGGTTCATCTCAACCATGCGGGCCTGTCCGCCGCGTTCGGACACGTCGATCAGGGTCAGGGTGCGCCGCCGCTGTTCTCGGAGTTCGGGCAGAAACTCTGGGCCGGTCAGGAAAACTGGGCATGTCAGACAAGCGTTGGCGTGCGGGCACTGTTTCTGTAGCGGCAGCCCGCAGTAGCCATTGGGCAGGGTCTGGGTGGCGATGCCGTAGCGGGTTTTTGCCCATTCGGCCTGTGCCAGCGGGCCGTCGAGGTCGACGGTGACGTGTTCGCCGTTGATATTCACCTTAGTCGCGGCTTCCCAGCGCCGCCGGACGGTTTGATCGGTGATTCGGGCGTAATGCGCTGTCATTCCCTGTGATTCGTGATCGAGCAGGACACGGACGACTTCTTGCGGGACGTCATGGTTGATCAGCCTGCAGGCGAAGGTATGCCGCCATTGGTGCGGGGTGAGGTGGACAGGCCGGTCGTGTTCGTCGCGGATATCGCAGTCGCTGAGCCAGCGGTGCAGCATGGCGCGGTAAGTGGAGGCAGCGAACGACCGCTGGCCGGTGGGGTTTGATGTGGTGCGCGGAAACAGGTGTTGGCTGCCGTCGGGCCAGCGTCGCAGCACCAGATTCTGCTGGGTGCGGATGTCGGCTTCGAGCTGCTCGTCGATCGGGACGGCGGCCTCGCGGTTCATTTTGTGGTTGCGGTAACGCAGGTAGGGGGCGCCGCGGCCGTCGTGAAGCAGGCAGTCGAACGGCAGGGTGCAGGCGTCGGAGACACGCAGCCCGCAGCTGATGAGGATCATCGTGACGAGCCTGCCTTGCGGGTCGGGCCAGCGGTCGAGGTTGGCCGGTTGCTCGATCTGGTTCATGATGTGCTCGGCGATGCGTCGATCGGTGCGCGAGGGTCTTTTCGGATGGTCATCGGTGAAAAACACTGCGCTGGTGGGCAGTTCGTCGTGCCAGCGATGACGGCGGATCGCTTCGAAGAACAGGTGAAGCCCGCCGATGTGACGGGACCTGGTGGCCGCGCCGATCGGCGCGGTGGACAGCACCGCCAGGAACTGTACCAACAGTGCCCGGTCGATGTCGGCCATGCCGGTGGCATCGGTTGCGGTGGTAAGGAATTCACTGAACCGGGTGAGGGCCTGCAGGTTGCCGACGATGGTTTCGACATTGCGGCCACTGCTGAGCCGCAGTCGAATCCAGCGCTTCGCGAGTTCCTGCAGCCAGGGTTGGGTGATCCGATCGAATCGGAGGTGGGCGTGCTCACGTGTCTGGCCTGCGGTCAGGGTCAGCCCGGGGATCCGCGACAGCCGCCAGATATCGCGAGAATACTCGCTGTCCCATCCGGTTCCGTCGCGCAGGGCCTCGACTGCGTCTCGGGCGGAGACCAGGAACGCGATAGCCCGCCCGTATTTGCCGCCGGTGGGCCGCGGGTCGCCGGCGACCCGGCGCCATTGTTCGGCGGACCGGTCCAGCAGCGAGGTCACCTCGGCCTCGTGTGCGTAACGGGCCGCGATCGTGACTGCGGTCGGCGAGATGCGTGCGGTACCGGTGTCGGCTCCGGACTGGATCGCGTGCTGGAACTCCAGTCTCAGCTGTGGCGCCAGCCTGCGGAGGTCGATGCTTGCTTTGCCGAGGCGTTCGCAGTCTGCGGCGAACTGGTCGACCTCTGGACTACCGGCGCGGCGCCACCGCAATTCGTGCGACCGGCAGAATACCGACCGCGGGTGCTCGATCCACAAGTTGCAGAAAGGCATTCGACATCCGGTGTGCTCGCTGTCACCGATCGGAGCAGACCGGGCCGCCCAGACCGCGGGATCGGGCCGACCCGCTCGTTCCCATCGCTTCCGAGGCCGGTAACACAATCCTTGCCCGGCGGCGCCGTAGCGGCAGTCGGCGACAGTGCAGTGGCTCAACCGCGACCGGCCCCGCAGCGGTGGCCCCGGATCGATGAGAAACTGCGCCAGCGCCGGCCGACCCTGATTACGCCATCGAAGCCGATGCCCGTTGCAGATCCCGTGATCGGCGACCGGGTAGTCACAGCCGGGAACCGCGCAGTCGGGCACTCCCAGCACGGGATCCTCGGACGCCGGCGTGAGCACATCGACCCGGAACTCTGGGCGGACCACGGCCAGCAGCTGTTCCAGCAATCCGGCGCGGTCACCAGCGCGGCTTACGGTCGCGATCACAGCCGAACCTCCCGCCCGGTGAACCAGCCCGCAGCCTCGAGGGTCTGGCGGGCGTCCTCGACGGTGAGGTGACCGTACGTGTCGATCGTTGTGGTGATCGAAGCGTGGCCAAGGAGTTCCTTCACGCTCTCCATCCCGGCGCCGCGGCGCAGCAGCCAGGTCGCGTAGGTGTGCCGATAGAGGTGGGGTCCGAACCCGATGCCGGTGCGTGCCCTCAGCCGCTCGACCAGGTCGTAGACCGCCGAATACGACCACGGCCGGCCCAGCGGCGCCGACCACAGGTTGACGAACACGTAGTCCGAATCCAGGGACCCGTACTCCCGGTTGAGGTAGTCGGCATACAAGCGCATCAGCTGCGGGCTGGCCGGAATCGTCCGCGACCCCGACTTGGCGCGGGCCCGGTTGTCGTTGTCGCGCGGTGTGATGGTGATCGTCTTCTCCGCGATGGCGACGTCTTCGTGGCGCAACCCCAGCGCTTCGCCCACTCGGACGCCGGTATCGAGCATCAGGGCAAACAGCAGCCGGTCGCGCAGATGCTCACAGGCATCCAGGATCGCCTGAACCTGTTGAACCGTAAGGACTTTCGGCAGATACTTCGGCGCGTTCAGCTTGATCGTCCGCCGTCGCTCACCACCGTGTTTGGACACATGATGCAGGAACGGTCGATACGACGTCGCCGCACCCCGGCCGCGCCCGGTCGCCGGCTGCATCGTGATCAGCAGCCCCGACAGTTCAACACCGTGACGGGCACGGAACCCGCAAAACGACGTCACCGCCGACAACTTTCGATTCACGCTGCCCGCCGAGCAGTGCGGTTCCACCGCCGGCAGCACCGCCACCAGGCCGTCGCGGGCCGGTGGCGGCATCCGCAGCCACGCGACGAACCCGGC
>JBKOYU010000685.1:0-2163 GCA_046725575.1 Actinomycetota bacterium
GGTCGATGGCGCGGATGCCGGCCTCAGCGTATTTCGGCGCAGCGTCCTTATGCACATAGGCACTGGTTGCCTCGAACAACAGATCGGGTTTCTCGTCGAGGCGCAGCAGCCAGTCGACGCCCTCGTGGCTCGTCTCCAGGCCGAGCTTGCGCGCGCGGGCCAGCCCCTCGGACGCCGGGTCGATGCCGACCATCCAGCGCGGCTCCAGCCACTCCGAGCGCAGCAGCTTGTAGAGCAGGTCGGTGCTGATGTTGCCCGACCCGACGATGGCGACGGAGGCCTTCTGCGGCATGTGTTTTCCCCTGCCTATTCGAAACTCAGCCGTACTGAACCTAACCCGGTGAAGTCGGCGACGAAATTGGAGCCAGGCGGTGCATCTATCGCACGCGTGCACGAGCCCGGCAAGACGATGTCGCCGGCCTTGAGGCGGACACCGAAACCCTCGACCTTGCGGGCCAGCCAGGCCACCGCGGTCACCGGATTGCCGAGCACCGCGTCGCTGCGGCCCTTCGCGACGACCTCACCGTTGTTGGTCAGCACCGCGTCGATGTTGCGGATGTCGATGTCCTTCGGCGACACCCGCGCCTCGCCCAGCACCCAGCCGGCCGAGGAGGCGTTGTCGGCGATGGTGTCGCACAGCTTGATCTTCCAGTCCGTGATGCGGGTGTCGATCAGCTCGATGGACGGGGCGAACGCGGCCGTCGCCGCGACCACGTCGTCTTCGGTGCAGCCCGCACCGGGCAGGTCGTCGGCCAGGATGAAGCCCACCTCGACTTCGACGCGCGGGTAGAGGTATCGACCCGCCTTCACGGGCTTGTCCTCGAAGACCTGCATCTCGTCCAGCAGGTGCCCGTAATCGGGTTCGTCCACGTTCATCATCTTTTGCATGGCCTCAGACGACAGGCCAACCTTGTGTCCCACCACGCGGGCACCTTCGGCGACGCGCTGGCGGATGTTGATCAGCTGGATTTCGTAGGCATCGACCACGTCGATGTCGGGGTTTCCGTCCGTCAACGGGGCTATCGGGACACGGCTGCGTTCGGCCTGCGCGAGGTCGGCAGCCAGCTCGTCACGCACTTGAACACTGAGCATTTCTGCGAAGTCCCCTCGTTTCGTCGACCGGCGCGGTTGTGGGTCGCACGGGCAATTCTATAACGTGTTCTACATGACGGGTCAGGAGTACGACGTCGTTGTGGTGGGAAGCGGCGCCGCCGGCATGGTCGCCGCCCTCACCGCGGCCCACCAGGGACTATCCACAGTAGTCGTCGAAAAGGCTGCGCACTATGGCGGTTCCACTGCGCGGTCAGGCGGCGGCGTATGGATTCCGAACAACGAGGTCCTCACGCGCGACGGAGTGACCGACACCCCCGAGGCCGCCCGCAAGTATCTGCACGGCATCATCGGCGACGTTGTCGAACCAGAGCGCATCGACACCTTCCTCGAGCGCGGCCCCGAGATGTTGTCCTTCGTTCTGAAGAACTCGCCATTGAAGATGTGCTGGGTGCCGGGGTACTCCGACTATTACCCCGAGAGTCCGGGTGGTCGTCCCGCGGGCCGGTCGATCGAGCCGAAACCGTTCAACGCCAAGAAACTTGGCGCGGATCTGCCCGGCCTGGAGCCGCCGTACGGCAAGGTGCCTCTCAATGTCGTTGTGATGCAACAAGACTACGTTCGGCTCAACCAACTCAAGCGGCATCCGCGCGGCGTGCTGCGCAGCGTGAAGGTTGGCGCCCGCACCATGTGGGCCAAGGCGACGGGCAAGAACCTCGTCGGCATGGGGCGCGCGTTGATCGGGCCGCTTCGGATCGGCCTGCAGAAGGCGGGCGTCCCGGTTCGGCTGAACACCGCGTTCACCGACCTGTTCGTGGAGGACGGCGTCGTACGCGGGATCTACGTCCGTGACACGAATGCGCCGGAATCGGCTGAGCCCGAACTGATTCGGGCTCGCCGCGGCGTCATCCTGGGCGCTGGCGGATTCGAGCATAACGAGCAGATGCGGGTGAAGTATCAGCGTGCGCCGATCACCACGGAATGGACGGTGGGCGCCAAGGCCAACACCGGCGACGGCATTCTCGCGGCCGAGAAGCTGGGCGCCGCGCTGGACATCATGGAGGACGCGTGGTGGGGTCCGACGGTGCCGCTGGTGGGTGCGCCGTGGTTCGC
>JBKOYU010001053.1:0-2396 GCA_046725575.1 Actinomycetota bacterium
TGACGACCTGTGAGCCCGGCGCCATCGTGGTCTTCACCCACGGCTTGGAGGACAGGCCCTTCTCGACGGCGTTCTTCGCCAGCAGCGCCGCGCCGAGCATCACTTCGGGGTTTGAGGTGTTGGTGCACGAGGTGATCGCGGCGATCACGTCATGCACCAACACCTCCAACCCAGAGGTGATGCTCGGCGCGGCGCTGCTGGCCAAGAACGCCGTCGAGAAGGGCCTGACTTCCAGGCCGTGGGTGAAGACCACGATGGCACCGGGCTCACAGGTGGTCACCGACTACTACAACAACGCCGGCCTGTGGCCGTACCTGGAGAAGCTGGGCTTCTATCTCGTCGGCTATGGGTGCACGACGTGCATCGGCAACTCCGGTCCGCTGCCGGAGGAGATCAGCAAGGCGGTCAACGACGCCGACCTGTCGGTGACCGCGGTGCTGTCGGGCAACCGCAATTTCGAGGGCCGCATCAACCCGGACGTGAAGATGAACTATCTCGCGTCGCCTCCGTTGGTGATCGCCTACGCGCTCGCCGGCACGATGGACTTCGACTTCGAGTCGGAGCCGCTCGGTAAAGACAACGACGGCAACGAGGTCTTCCTGAAGGACATCTGGCCGTCGCAGAAGGACATCAACGACACCATCGCCTCCGCGATAAACACGGAGATGTTCACCAAGAACTACTCCGACGTGTTCAAGGGCGACGACCGGTGGCGCAACCTGCCGACGCCCAGCGGCAACACCTTCGAGTGGGACGCCAATTCGACGTACGTGCGCAAGCCCCCGTACTTCGACGGGATGCCGGCCGAGCCGGAGCCGGTGACCGACATCAAGGGCGCCAGAGTGCTCGCGCTGCTGGGTGATTCGGTAACCACCGACCACATCTCCCCCGCGGGCAGCATCAAGCCGGGCACCCCCGCCGCCCAGTACCTCGACGAGCACGGCGTGGAGAAGAAGGACTACAACTCCTACGGCTCACGGCGCGGCAACCACGAGGTGATGATCCGCGGCACGTTCGCCAACATCCGGCTGCGCAACCAGTTGCTCGACGACGTGTCGGGCGGCTATACCCGCGACTTCACCAACGGCGGCGAGCAGGCGTTCATCTACGACGCCGCGCAAAACTATGCGGCGCAGGACATTCCGCTGGTGGTGCTCGGCGGCAAGGAGTACGGCTCCGGCTCGTCGCGTGACTGGGCAGCCAAGGGCACCAGCCTGCTGGGTGTGCGTGCGGTCATCACCGAGTCGTTCGAACGCATTCACCGCTCGAACCTGATCGGCATGGGCGTCATCCCGCTGCAGTTCCCCGAGGGTGAGTCGGCGGCGTCGCTGAAGCTGGACGGCACCGAGACGTTCGACATCACCGGCATCGAGGCGCTCAATGACGGCAAGACGCCGAAGACCGTCCACGTCACCGCCACCAAGAGCAACGGAGCGGACGGTTCCGACAGTGTCATCGAGTTCGACGCGGTGGTGCGCATCGATACCCCCGGTGAGGCGGACTACTACCGCAACGGCGGCATCCTGCAGTACGTGCTGCGCAACATGTTGAAGTCGTAAGGAATTCTGTTGCCCCGGGTGACCGAGGACCATCTGGCGGCGCGCCGCCGCCAGATTCTCGACGGCGCCCGGCGGTGCTTCGCCGAGTACGGCTACGACAAGGCCACCGTGCGGCGGCTCGAGCAGACGATCGGGCTGTCGCGCGGTGCGATCTTCCACCACTTCCGCGACAAGGACACGCTGTTCTTCGAGTTGGCGCGCGAGGACGCCGAACGGATGGCCGATGTCGCGTCGCGGGAAGGGTTGATCCAGGTGATGCGCGACATGCTGGCCGCGCCCGACCAGTTCGACTGGCTGGCGACCCGGCTGGAGATCGCGCGCAAGCTGCGCAACGATCCGGTGTTCAACCGCGGCTGGTCGGAGCGCTCGGCCGAGTTGTCGGCGGCGACCAACGCGCGGTTGCGCCGGCAGAAGCAGGCCGGACGGCTGCGCGACGACGTGCCCAGTGCGGTGCTGCAGACCTACCTGGACCTGGTGCTCGACGGTCTCGTCGCCCGGCTGGCGTCGGGCGACGACCCCGAAAAGCTCAGTGCCGTACTAGACCTCGTCGAGGCCTCGCTGCGACAGCAGGAGTCCTAGCTCGCTCGCCTGCTGCGGTGGTTCGGTCCGCCGCGGCTGCGCATCGTCGTACCCGATTCGCGCAGCATGCTGTGTACTGATCCGTACGATCGCCCGGTCGTTGCCACCAGCGAGCGAATGCTGGCGCCCCCCTCATATGCGCTGCGCAGCTCGTTGAGCAGTTGGTCCCGGGACTTGTTCATTTTCTTCATCGACATCTCCCCGCTGTGGATGCCCCGACGCATACCCAGCGTAGGAAGGGTTCACACAAAACGGGCG
>JBKOYU010001082.1:0-11938 GCA_046725575.1 Actinomycetota bacterium
GCTGTGGGCACGTCAACTAAGGGGGCGAGCCCGCAGCAGATCGGGGATACTGCGGACATGTCGACCATGCCGACAACAATCTCTGCCCTGAAGGGCCAGCGTCGGTGGGGCGACACCATCTTCTACTGGATCGCGCTTGCGGCGGGCGCGACGATCATCTGCGCGATCGCGCTGATGGGCCTTTTCCTGTTGATCCGGGCAGTTCCGTCGCTGGCGGCCGACAACGCCAACTTCATCACGAGTTCGGAATTCGTCACGACCGACGAGACCAACCTGCGCTTCGGCATCGCTGACCTCTTTCGGGTCACCGTGCTGAGCTCGATCTTCGCTCTCGTGATTGCGGTACCGATCGCCATCGGCATCGCCACGTTCTTGACGAACTACGTCCCGCGCCGGTTCGCTCGGCCGTTCGCCATCCTGGTCGACCTTTTGGCTGCGGTCCCGTCGATCGTCTTCGGCCTGTGGGGCATCTTCGTTCTGGCTCCCAAGCTGGAGCCGCTTCAAAGGTTCCTCAACGAGAACCTGAATTGGATGTTCCTCTTCGGCAAGGGCAACGTGTCGCTGGCTGGTGGTGGCACCATTTTCACCGCGGGCGTGGTGCTGGCCGTGATGATCCTGCCGATCATCACATCGGTCACGAGGGAAGTGTTCACCTTGACCCCCAAGGGACATGTCGAGGCGGCCCAGGCACTGGGAGCCACGAAATGGGAAGTCATCCGGATGACGGTCTATCCCTATGGCCGCAGTGGGATGATCGCCGGGTCGATGCTGGCGTTGGGCCGGGCACTCGGTGAGACGGTCGCCGTCCTGATCATTCTGCGCACTGCCGCGCAGGCCGGGCACTGGTCGCTGTTCGACGGTGGGTACACATTCGCGTCCAAGATCGCCTCGGCCGCAGCGGAATTCAGCGCACCGCTGCCGACCGGCGCCTACATCGCGGCAGGCTTCGTCCTGTTTGCCCTGACATTCGTCGTCAACGCGCTTGCCCGGCTGGCCGCCGGGGGAAGGGTGAGCGGAGGATGACCGAAGCAACGCTTGACGCGCCGGTGAAGGCGCCGACCTTTCACCAGATCAGCGCCGGCCGCAAGATCAAGAATCGCGTTGCGGAGACGCTGTTCGCGTCGGCCTTCCTGATCGCGATGGTGCCACTGGTGTGGGTGCTCTATACCGTGATATCGCGCGGGTTCAATGCCGTCGTTTCGTCCGGGTGGTGGAACAAGTCGTTGGCCGGTGTTCTACCGGAAGAATTCGCCGGCGGCGTCTATCACGCGATCTACGGCACGATCATTCAGGCCACGATCGCGGCGGTGCTGGCGGTGCCGCTGGGCGTTATGGCGGCCGTCTATCTGGTGGAGTATGGCCGCGGATGGTTCGCGCGCACAACGACATTCATGGTCGACATCCTGGCGGGCGTGCCATCGATTGTGGCAGCGCTGTTTATTTTCGCGCTGTGGATCGCCACGATGGGCTTTCCACAGAGCGCCTTGGCGGTGGCGTTGTCCCTGGTGCTGCTGATGCTTCCGGTCGTGGTGCGCAACACGGAGGAGATGCTCAAGCTCGTACCCGATGAACTGCGCGAAGCTTCATATGCACTTGGCATTCCCAAGTGGAAGACGATCTTGCGGGTTGTCGTGCCCACGGCGCTGCCCGGCATCATCAGCGGCATCCTGCTGGCGTTGGCACGCGTGATCGGTGAGACGGCTCCGGTGCTGGTGCTGGTCGGCTACGCCAGGTCGATCAACTACGACCCGTTCGACGGCAACATGGCATCGCTGCCGCTGCTGATCTACACCGAATTGATCAACCCGGAGGAAGCGGGACGGGCTCGAGTGTGGGGTGCGGCGCTCACCCTGATCATGATTGTGGCAGCGCTGTACATCGCTGCGGCGTTCGTGATCCGGTTCCTAAACCGAAATCGGGCGTGACGAGAACCTAGGAGCGGATGTGGCCAAGCGCATCGACATCAAAGACCTCAACATCTATTACGGCTCGTTTCACGCCGTGGCGGACGTGGGACTGTCCGTTCCTCCGCGTAGCGTGACGGCCTTCATCGGGCCGTCGGGTTGCGGCAAGTCGACCGTGTTGCGGACGTTGAACCGCATGCACGAGGTGTTGCCGGGCGCGAGGGCCGAAGGTTCGGTGCTTCTCGACGGCGAGGACATTTACGGGGCAGGCGTCGACCCGGTAAGTGTCCGCAAGACCATCGGCATGGTGTTCCAGCGGCCAAACCCGTTCCCCACCATGTCGATTAGGGACAATGTGGTGGCCGGGCTGAGGCTGCAGGGCGTGCGCAGCAAGAAGACGCTCGACGAGGTCGCTGAGCGCTCGCTGAAGGGCGCCAACCTATGGAACGAGGTTAAGGACCGGCTCGACAAGCCCGGCGGCGGCCTGTCGGGTGGTCAGCAGCAGCGCCTGTGTATAGCCCGTGCTATCGCGGTCCAGCCCGCGGTGCTGTTGATGGACGAGCCGTGCTCGGCGCTCGATCCGATCTCCACGTTGGCTATCGAGGATCTGATCTCCGAACTCAAGCAGGACTACACAATCGTCATCGTCACGCACAACATGCAGCAGGCCGCCCGCGTCAGCGACCAGACCGCGTTCTTCAACCTGGAAGCCACGGGCAAGCCGGGCCGGCTTATCGAGATCGACGACACCGAGAAGATCTTCTCCAACCCGACCCAGAAGGCCACGGAGGACTACATCTCCGGCCGCTTTGGCTAGGGCCTCAACGCCACCGGTTATCTGAAACCGACCGCGGGTCACGAGCTCAGGCCCGTGGTGCGTACATGATGACGGCGACTCCGATGAGGCAGATGGCTGCGCCGAGGTAGTCCCAGCGGTCGGGTTGGAATTTGTCGACGACCATGCCCCACGCCAGTGATCCCGCGACGAAGATGCCACCGTAGGCGGCCAGGATCCGCCCGAAGTGCGGGTCGGGTTGGAAGGTTGCGACGAAGCCGTAAGCGCCGAGCGCGATGACTCCCGCGGCGATCCAGATGATGCCGCGGTGTTCGCGCCAGCCCTGCCAGACCAGCCACGCCCCACCGATTTCGGCGAGTGCGGCGATTCCGAACAGCAGTATCGATTTGGCTAGTGTCATGACGGCGACCCTATCGACGGCGTCGTGGTGTCTGCGGGATCAACCGATGTCGGCACGGCTTTCATGGGTGCCGAGCTGTTCGGCTGTCGTGCAGTAACATTCCGACGCCTGGCCGGAGTCCGACCCTGTCGGCGCGCCGGCGCCGGGAGCGAGGGGTTTTGTTCGGGCCCAACGCCATAACGATCGGACCAGGACCGTGTCGAACACAATGATCGCGATGAGCGGCAGCCACGTGCCAGCATCGGCGGTGGCTCCCGGGGACAGTATTAAGCCCATCCGGGCAGCGCGGCCGATCGATGATCGGCCGTCCGTGGGCTCGGCACTACCGGCGACGGATAGCAGGGCCGGGAGCGCACGCGATGAGGTCGTCGCAGCCCGCCGCCAATGCGGCCTGCAACGTCTCGCGGATGATCATCAGGTCGGCGATGCGGGCGTTCACCTCGGTCAGTTTCTTCTCAGCGCGGACTTGCAGGCTCTCCGGTCGGCGACCGTGCCGGTGAGTGCCGACATCGATCAAGTCGGCAACCTCGTGCAGCGAAAACCCCAGCCGCTGAGCGGCTTTGATTACCCGCAGCACCGTCACGGTCTCTTCGGGATACAACCTGTGCCCACCCAGGGTGCGGTCGGGTTCGGCGAGCAGCCCGCGCCGTTCGTAATAGCGCAGTGTCTGCAGATTCACCCCAGCGGCCTCGGCGACCTGTCCGCTGCGCAGGCCGGTCACGCCCGCACCCCAGCGGATCCGCTCGCACGCGCGGCCAAACCGTCCATCACATCAACGTGCGAGTCGGGCACCGACACCTCCAGTCGCAGCGCACCGCCAGTCGCGGTCAAAGTGAAGGTGAAAAACGAGCAGCACGCGGTTTCGCGCGTCACCAGCCCCGCGGTCTGCGCCGCTACCTCGGGCGTCGGGTCAAGCTCCAGCGCCAGCCGTGTAGCGGACTGACGATCAGCGGTGCGGACCGCATCCGTGAACAACCGGTCGAACTCGGCAACCCGCACCGGTCGCTCGGCGGTGGGCAAAGTGCATGCTTGCGGCACCCACGACCCGGGGAGATCAAACTCGGAAGTACCCATGATTCGACGGTAAACCCGTACCTAGGTACCGATTGCACGCCCTTGTTCGTCTAATGCGCTGGGGCGCCCTCGCGAAGGGCGGTGCGCCACAGCGCGATCGCTCCGGCGATGGTGATGATCCGCAGCGAGAGGATCGCCGCCGCAAGGACGGCCAAGCCGGTCCGTTCTGCCGACAGGTGTCTGCCTACCTCGATTCGACTCGACTCGAAGGTCAAATCGCGGCGGTATTCAGACGCTGCACGCCGAGATGACGCAAGGCCTCGAGGCGTTTCTGCAGCGCTACAGCAAGACCCAACTACAGGTTCTCGTCAAAGTGCTCACTGACCTGATGGCAGTAGAAAAAGTCGGTGTCGGGATCGCAATTCCGGAATAGCAGCGTGCAGCGCTGTGTAGTAGCCCGTATGAGCAAGGCAGTGCAATACGACCGCTACGGCGACATCGATGTGCTCGAGGTGCGCGACGTCGAAAGACCGCAGCCCGGCTCGGGTGAAGTCTTGGTCGCGGTGAAGGCGGCCGCGATCAACCCCGGTGAGGCCATGATCCGCCGCGGCGCCCTGCACGACCGTTGGCCGTCGACGTTTCCGTCGGGACAGGGCAGCGACCTCGCTGGCGTGGTGGCCGAGGTCGGCCCCGGAGTCGACACCTTCGCTGTCGGTGACGAGGTGCTCGGCTTTACGGACAACCGCACCAGCCACGCGCAGTTCGTCGTCGTACCCGCCGGGCTGGGGGCACCTCCCGCTTGCGGGGGACTGACCACCAAACCACCGGAAGTGCCATGGGAGGTCGCCGGTGCGTTGTACGTCGCAGGTACCACCGCGTACGCCGCGGTTCGCGCTGTCGCGTTGAAACCGGGTGAGGCGGTCGCCGTCGCGGGCGCGGCCGGCGGCGTCGGCAGTATCGCCGTCCAACTGGCCAAGCGTGCGGGGGCCACCGTATTGGGCATCGCCGGTCCGTCGAACGACGAATGGCTTACCGCGCACGGCGTCATCCCGGTCAACTACGGCGACGGCCTGGCGGACCGGCTCCGAGACGTGGCGCCCGACGGTCGGATCGACGCATTCTTGGACTTCTTCGGCGGCGGCTACGTCGAACTGGCGGTGACCAAACTCGGCATCGATCCGCAGCGGGTGGACACCATCATCGACTTCCCGGCCATCGAGCGGTTCGGGGTCAAAGGCGAAGGAAACGCCGACGCCGCCGACGCCGCCGTGCTGGCGGAGCTGGCTGACTTGATCGCTGCAGGGGAGCTGGAGGTGCCGGTGGCCGAGGTGTACCCGCTTGACCAGGTGCAACAGGCGTTCCGCACGCTGGAGCAACGGCACACCAGGGGAAAGATCGTGCTGCGGCCGTGATGGCCGGCGGGCTCAGCGCGGGGCGGGGATCTCTTCCTCGTCCGGGTGCTTGCCGGTGACCTGGAAGATGATGCGGCGGGCCACCTCGACGGCGTGGTCGGCGAACCGCTCGTAGAAGCGGCCAAGCAGCGTGACGTCGACGGCCGCGGCCACTCCGTGCTTCCACTCCCGGTCCATCAGCACAGTGAACAGGTGGCGGTGCAGGTCGTCCATCGCGTCGTCTTCTTCGCGGATCCGTGCGGCCTTCTCCGGATCGCGGGTGCTCAGAACCTCCTGGGCGCTGTTGCCCAATTCGACTGCCACCCGGCCCATTTCGGCGAAGTAGCCGTTGACCTCTTCGGGCAGAGCATGTTGCGGGTGGCGGCGTCGGGCAATCTTGGCGACGTGCAGCGCCAGTGCGCCCATCCGGTCGACGTCGGCGACGATCTGGATCGAGGAGACGATCGCACGGAGGTCACCTGCCACCGGCGCCTGCAGCGCCAGCAGGACGAAGGCGCTCTCCTCGGCGCGTGCGCTCATCGCGGCGATCTGCTCGTGGTCGGTGATGACCTGCTCGGCCAGCACCAGATCGGCCTGCAGCAGGGCCTGTGTCGCGCGTTCCATCGCAGCGCCCGCCAGCCCGCACATCTCGCCGAGCTGGGCTGTCAACGCATCCAGTTGCTCGTGGTACGCGGTTCGCATGCGCCAAGCCTACGGGGTATCCCGACGAAACGTCACGACGCGCGCGGTGAACGAAAGGTGAATGCCACCTGCCTAGATATGGTCACCGATGGCGCCGTTACCGCTATTCGCACGTGGTATCGGCCGCGTTGGTGACGGTCAGATCCTCCGGCAGGTGCGTCGGAGAGCTGCTAGCGCCGTGCACGACATGCACCTGCACCGGCGAACCGCTGGGGGACGGCGGCGTTACCGAGTAGAAGTCGCTGCCGAGCACCACCCGCACCACATCGCCCAAGCCGGTGACCCGTTCGATGGTGGGGTTGGTGAACGACGAGGCGACCGTCGCCGCGGCCTGTTCGTTGCCCGGCGAGAAGAAGACCGTCGTCGAGTTCAGCGGCCCGGGGTAGTCGTCGGGAGTGGTCACGTTGAAGCCGTGTGACTGCAGTTCGCTGGCCGCGGTGGAGGCAAGCCCGTCCTCGCCGGTCGAATTCGAGACGCGCACCGTGATGTCCTGCGGATTGGTGGTGACCGCGTTGACCAGCTCGGCATTCTCCGGCGCCGGGGCGGTGCTCGGCGTCTGGTTGGCGTCCGGCGCCGCACTCGTCGTCGACTCCGGCGTACCGGGCGCCGGGGTGTTGTCCGGGTTCTTTTCCTCTGGCAACGCGTCGTCGTTGATGATCGCGTCGAACAGTGCCCGCATGTCCTCTTCGCGCGGCGTCTCGTTGCCGTACTCGTCGGCGTAGCCAACGGTCGGCACGGTGACAAATGTGATCCGGCCCGCGTTCACCCCCTGAATGGACTGGCCGAGGTCGACGAGGTCCTTGGTCTTGATGTTGTCGACGAAACTGTCGTTGATGAACATGTTGACGACGTTGTTGAGCTTGGACAGCGAGAAGAACACTTCCTTGGAGATCAGCGAGCGCAGCAGCGACGACAGGAACAGCTGCTGACGCTTGATGCGGCCGTAGTCGCCGTTGGTTTCGGTGGTCACCTGGCGGGCGCGCACGTACTGCAGCGCGGTGTGGCCATCGACCATCTGGCGGCCGGCGTTGGGCAGCACGGTGCCCAGCTCGTAGTCCTCCAGTGGGGTGGTGCTGCAGACCTCGACACCCCCGAGGGCGTCGACCATCTTCGAGAATCCGGCGAAATCGACTGCCATGAACCGGTTTACGGAAAGGCCGGACAGTTTCTGGACCACCTTCACCAGGCACTTCGGGCCGCCGACGGAGTAGGCGGAGTTCAGCTTGGTCTCGGTGTAAACCTCGTCGGGCCCATAGGTTCCCGTTTGCTCGTCATACAGCGGGCCGTATTCGCCGGTTTCGGGGTTCCACGCTTCGCATTGCATCGGCGAGATTGCCAGGTCACGCGGGAACGACACGGCGACAACGCGTTTGCGGTTGGCGGGGATGTTCACCAGCATCACGGTGTCGGACCGAGAGCCGCCGGCGTCCTCGGTGTTGCCCGCGCCCATGTCGCTGTTCTCGCCGAACCGGCTGTCGACACCGACGATCAAGAAGTTCTCGTCACCGAACTGGGCGTTGGGGTCGAGGATGTCGCGCGAGTCAGGGTCCAGCGCGGAGACCTTGTTGAGCATGTTGTTCTTTGACGACTGCCACTGCCAGGCTCCGCCGGTCAGCGCCAGCGCCGACACCGCAATCAGGGCGGCGGCAGTGCGTCCGGCCACCACCGTCTTACTGCGGCGGCGCCGACGTCGCTCGGGCTTATCGGTGCTACGGCCGGTGCCGACGCGCGACGGCTGCACCCGGTCACGACGACGCAGCGCCGCCGGATCCGGCACCTCGGAGGCGTACCCCGCCACTGCGGGGATAACCTCGGTGTCCGGCTCTTCTACGTCGACGCGGACAGGCGCGATGACCTCGGTGGGCGGTGCCGGCGGCGGGGCCTGCGGCGGCGGGGCCTGCGGCGGCGGGGCCTGCGGCGGCGGGGCCTGCGGCTCGGGTTCGGGGCGGGTTCGCCTCAATTCCTCGGGCACGCTCGAAGCGCCGTGCACCTTGGCGATCAGGTCGGCGACCGTGACACCGTCGGTGTGGCTACCGGTCTGTTCGGCCTGCTCGACATCCGAGGAGTCGGAATTGCCGCTGCGCTCCCACGGCGCGGCGCCTAGCGATGGCCGCGGGCTTCGGGTAAGCCATTGGTTGTCGCCGCCGGCGTCCGGTGGCCCAGGCGGGCCGGGAAGGCCAGGAGTGGCGTTGTCGCCGTCACTCATGTTCCTATCGGCCTCCGACTCTTAGCCGTCGTGCGCGTCGGTGCGCATGGGCGTATGCAGTGTCTTGGTCTGCCTCTAGTTCGTATAGCAGCACTCTGCGGGCTCCGCCATTGGAGCCAGATATGACAAGGTTCATATCGTACTGAGACATCCTGAGAGACGGCCAGTCCACCGAAGGTACCGAGAACGTCTCGGTTTAGCCTCCGGAGTGCATAACATCCGCGCCCGCGGGCACCGTGCAGTCATCGGGATCGGCCAGCCAGCCCTCTGGCAGGGCCACCGATGCAGGCGACCCCTGCCGGCCGCGCGGGCCGGTGGCGGCTTGCGGGAACGGCACCTCCGGGTCGAGCTGATCGAGCAGCGACTCGAGCTCGGTCAGCGTCTTGACCAGGGCCAACGCCCGTCTCAGGTCGGCGCTGGCGGGGAATCCATGCAGGTACCACGCGATGTGCTTGCGCATGTCGCGCGTCCCCTTGTCCTCGCCGAAATGCTCGGCCAACAGCTGGCCGTGCCGCCGCATGATGGCCGCGACCTCGCCGAGAGTGGGCGGTGTGGCCGGCCTCGTTCCGGTGAACGCTGCCGAGAGCTCGGCGAACAACCACGGCCGGCCCAGGCAGCCGCGGCCGATGACGACGCCGTCGCACCCGGTGGCGGCCATCATCGCCAGGGCGTCGTCGGCGTCGAAAATGTCGCCGTTGCCGAGCACGGGAACCGTCGTGACGTGCTGCTTGAGCAGGGCAATCTGTTCCCAGTCGGCGGTTCCGGAGTAGCGCTGCGCCGCGGTGCGGGCATGCAGTGCGACAGCGGCTGCGCCCTCCTCGGCGGCGATGCGCCCCGCGTCCAGATGGGTGTGATGGGCGTCGTCGATGCCGATCCGGAACTTCACGGTCACCGGTATGTCCGTGTTTTCCGTCGCCGCGACAGCAGCCCCCACAATCCGGCCGAACAGCCGCCGCTTGAACGGCAGCGCCGCACCGCCCCCGCGCCGGGTGACCTTGGGCACGGGGCAGCCGAAGTTCATGTCGATGTGGTCGGCCAAACCCTCGTCGGCGATGATTTTCGCCGCGGCGAAGGTGGTCTCGGGGTCGACGGTATACAGCTGCAGCGAGCGCGGCGATTCGTCCGGCGCGAACGTCGTCATGTGCATGGTGACCGGATGGCGTTCGATGAGCGCACGCGCGGTCACCATCTCGCACAAGTAGAGCCCGCTGACCGTCCCTGCCCGGGCCAGCTCGAGTTCACGGCACAGCGTGCGGAATGCGACGTTCGTCACACCGGCCATCGGGGCCAGCACGACAGGGCTCCGCAGCTCGATCGGCCCGATCCGCAGCGCCGTTTGCTCTTCGCGCAAGCGGCTCATCGCCCCGGACCGGGGTTCGGTTACGACGCTGATGACGAGACCAGTAAGTCCTTGGCGGCCTTCTTCTCGGCCACCTTGGCCTGGCGCTCGAGGCGGCGCTGTTTTGCGACCTCGAACTTCTGGCACGTCTCCTCAAGCTCCTCGACGAGCGTGCCCAGCTCGTCACGCTTCCGCGCGGCCTCGCCGGTGAAGTCCTCGCGCTCGAAGATGCGCCACTTCTTCAGCACCGGCATCACAACGTCGTCGAGGTGAATGCGCGGGTCGTAGACGCCGCCCACAGCGATGACGACGGCCTTGCGGCGGAACTCGGGCACGGTGAACCCGGGCATCTTGAAGTTGGTGAGCACACGGTGCAGCGAGTGCATGGCCTGGTTGGGCGCGATCTCCAAACCGGCCTCCGAGACGTCGCGGTAGAAGATCATGTGCAGGTTCTCGTCCGCCGAAACGCGTTGCAGCAGTTGGTCGGCGACCGTCTCCTCGCATGCCTTACCCGTGTTGCGGTGCGAGACGCGGGTGGCGAGTTCCTGGAACGTCACGTAGATGACGGAGTCGAACAGGCTCTCGGCGAACAGGTCGCCCTGCTGGTTCTGGCCAGGGCTGAAGCCGCGAGTCATCTGCTCGAGGCGTAGCTGCTCGAGTTCCACGGGATCGATCGCGCGGGTCACGACGAGGTAGTCGCGTAGCGCGATGCCGTGCCGGTTCTCCTCGGCCGTCCACCGGTTCACCCACTGGCCCCACGGGCCGTCCATGCTGAAGTTCATCGCGATCTCGCGGTGATACGAGGGCAGGTTGTCCTCGGTGAGCAGGTTCTGCAACATCGACACCTGCGCCACCTCGGACAGCTGAGACTGTTCGGGGTCCCAGTCCTGCCCGCCGAGGGCGTAATAGTTCTTGCCGTCAGACCACGGGATGTAGTCGTGCGGGTTCCAGTCCTTGCGCATCGACAGGTGCCGGTTGAGGTTCTTCTCAACGACGGGCTCGAGCTCGTGCAACAGTTGAAGGTCGGTCAGGTTCTCCGACATGGCCCTCCCAGTTATCTGTACCTGTTGGTTGCACTCAATATATCTGTGTCCCCGAGTGACATTCAAGTTGTCCGTCGGAGTGTCACATCTGTCACACAGGCCACCGTGCGTCGCGGTACTATCCGCGCGGGCATTCGGGGAGCCCGGATTTCCTGCCGTAGCTAGTAACGACTCGGAGGTCGGGCTCACATGAAGACGCTCACTTTTCTTTTTGGCGCTGCCTCCGCGGTTGCGGCAACCATCTCGATGGGCGCGGGTGTCGCGGCCGCGGCCCCGGACGTCGTGGGCCAGACGTACATAGACGCCAAGAACACCATCCAGGAGACGGGTGCGGCGGTCGTCATCGCGACGCGCACCGGCGGGTCGGCAGATATCGACAAGTGCATCGTCACCAATGCATGGGATAAGCCGAGTGTCACGCAGCCCACGCAGGCGCCGGGCCCGGACGAGGTGTGGGTCGCGCTGAGCTGTAATGCCGCGATCGCGGCGCCGGGTTCGCCAGGAAACTCTGCCGCCAGCCCGGAAGGCCGTCAGGCGTTGATCGCCCAGGAGGCTGGCTGACGCGCGCGGTAGCGGTGAACGGTGCCGCAGAATAGACTTCCGCACATCAGCTTTTGGCAGGCATTACTCAGACATTTCGGAGGTCGGGCTCAGTGAAGAAGTCGATCGTTCTCTCGGCCGGTTCGGCCGTGGCCGCATCAGCCATGATGGCGCTGTTCGGCACCGGCGTGGCCTCAGCGGACGATTACGCAGGCCAGACCTATGCCGATGCGTCGTCAGCGGCAAGTGATGCCGGCCTTGACGTGATCGTGGCCAGCCGCGTTGGCGACAAAGTGCCCCAAGATGACTGCATCGTCACGAGCTCGCAGAGCGCCCCCTTCCTGCACGGGGACGATTTCGCGCACGTCGAGGACACTGTGCAGTTCAATCTGAACTGCAACGGTGGATACGCGACGGCCACGACGCCGGGGCCCTCGCTGGCCAGCCCGGAAGGCCGTGAGGCCAAGGCCGCCGCCGAGGAGGCTGCCGCCGAGCAGAGCGCGGAAGAAGAGCTCGCGGCGGCTGGCGAGACACCGGGCGCGCCGGGCGAGTAGCGGTCAGTAGCTCGACACCCGGCTGAGCAGCATCTCGACGCAGTAGTCG
>JBKOYU010000466.1:0-2732 GCA_046725575.1 Actinomycetota bacterium
CCCTGGGTCTCCGGCCTCCGCTCGACGGCACCGGAACGCGTGATGACGGCGAGGTCGCCGTACACCACGACGGTGTCTTCGACGAACACACCGTCGGGACACTCGGGCGCGGGCTCAACTTCGGTCACGCTCCAGCCGGCATCGACGAACGCCCGTACATAGCCCTCCCATTGCTTCATCGCAATGTCCACGTCGACGGGCGATCGCTCGATGTGGGTAACCAGGCCCTCGGCCAGGCGGCGGCACGGCCGGCGCACTAATGCCTTTTTGGTGTGCACGGTCCGATCGTAGGGTCAGCTCGGCCATACAATTGACACCGCATTGTATGGTCTACGTATGACGCAGACCACATGCCCGTTCGGCCACGGTTATGACTTCACCGACCCCGATGTCCTGCTAAGGGGCATCCCCGTCACCGTGGGCCACTCCCGTGCACTGCTTCCAGCGAACGGCGTTGGCCGACACCGAACTCGGTGGGGTCACCATTCGCGAAGGCCAGTGCGCCGGCCTGTTCTACAGTTCGGCCAACTACGACGACGCCGTCTTCGACCGGCCATTCGAGTTCAACATCCTCCGTCACCCCAACCCGCACCTCGGCTTCGGGGGCAACGGCCCGCACTATTGCATCGGCGCCAACCTGGCCCGCATGGAGATCAAGCTGATCTTCAACGAGATCGCCGACCAGCTGCCCAACATCGCCAAACTGTCCGAACCCCGACGGCTTCGGTCCGGGTGGATCAACGGGGTCAAGGAGCTGCAGGTCTCCTACCGGGGCTGACGGCCTGGCTGTCGTACGATTCGATCGTGCGAACACACGGCTGGGCGGGCTCGGCCCCTGCGACCGACGAGGAAGCCGTCGCACGGATCCTCGACGCGGCGGGTAAGGCCATCGACGGACGTGGCGCAGAGTTTTCCATTGCTGACGTGGCCCGCACCCTGCGCGTGACCCGGCAGACGGTGTACCGCTATTTCCCCAGCACCGACACGCTGTTGGTGGCGGCGGCCGTGCACGCGGCGGGCGACTTCCTCGATCGGATGGCCTCGCACCTGCAGGGCATCACCGACCCGGTCGAAGCAGTCGCAGAGGGCATTGCCACTGCACTGGAGTGGCTGCCGAAGGACAAGCACATCGGCTTGCTGATCGTCCCTGGACGTGCCAATGCACACACCGAATCGGTGACATCCGACGTCGCCGTGCAGTTCGCCAATTCCATGCTGCGGCGCTTCGACGTCGACTGGGCGGGGCTGGGCTTCTCCGACGCCGACCTCGACGAGCTCGCCGAGCACCTGCTGCGGATCATCCAGTCGTTCGTGATCGACCCCGGCCGTCCACCACGCAGAGGCGATGAACTGCGGGATTATCTACGACGGTGGGTTGGCTCGGCTGTGGCCACATCGATCTCCGCCGGCTCGGCATAGCCGACAGATTGGCGGTAGGGCGGTAGTTTGACCGGCTCTAGACTCATGCGCAGCCGAACTGCAGAAGGAGGCCGGTCGGGTGGCTGTGCTGGATGCCTTTCTGTCGACGTGGTCCCACGCCCGCGCCGCCTTCGGTGAAGGCGTTCCGCAGGACGGAGCCCAGTTCGACAACAGTGCACATTTGCGGCAGCTGCAATCCAATGTGGAATCGGCGGCGCCAGGGGCCAATTGGACGGGTCCCGGGTCCGATGCCTATGCCGAGGCAAACAGTAAGCACGGCCGCACTCTCGGCGCGATGGCGGGTTTGGATCGGCGGCTCGGGGCGGAGGTCGAGCGGTCGGCGGCGGTAGTTGCGGCCGGACGCCGGGACTTGGATGCGGTGAAGCAGTGGGTGGTCGACGCGGCGTCGACGGTCCCGAGAACCGCTGCCGGCGAGCAGATGTTGTGGCCGGTGGTCAGCAAGGGCTCGAGTGAGATCGCAGACATCATCCAACGGTCGAACGCCGACCTCGCGGCTATCGCACAACGCTTGCGTAGCCTTCGCAGTGAGTACGACGAACTCGGTAAGCCCGAGAACCAGGGCGCCGAGCCAATGAGCTTGCAGGGCGACGACCAGAAGGACGGGACGCTGCCCGAGACGACGCTCGATCTCAACGACATCGTGCAATTGCCGCCGTACGATCCGAACGACCCGAGCACGTACGGGCCCACCGGTTACAAGGAACTCGTGCCGGGATCAGGAACCTGGGTGCCCGACCCCAGCAGCCCCACCTATAAACCCACTCCTGTCGAAGCGCCGTTGGACCTCAACGACATCGTGCAGCTCCCGCCGTTCGACCCGAACGACCCAGGGACATATGGGCCCACCGGTTACAAGGAACTCGTGCCGGGATCAGGAGCCTGGGTGCCCGACCCCAGCAGCCCCACATTCCCAAAGGGTCCTCCGGAAGCGCCAGTGGACCTCAACGACATCGTTTACCGCGGCCACAACGCTCTTGGTATGCCCTGGGAGACCGAACTCATACGCGATTCGGGTGTATGGGTGCCCGACCCCAACTACGGCAATCCCAGGTGACCGCTCGCGCTACTCGCGGATGGCGGCAACGGCCTTGCTCAGAAAGTCGGGAAGCAGCGGCTCGGCTTGGAAGTTTGGATTCACGCGCGCCCGAACTTCCGTGTAGGCGCGACTGTCGAGGATCGCCACATAGGAGTACTCGACGTACGGAGCACCGTCGACAGTGATCTTGATGGCACTGGTCGCCGCACCGTCGATGTTCGGAGCGGCGAGCCGCTCGGCAGTGCCGTCCGTGCGG
>JBKOYU010001140.1:0-3180 GCA_046725575.1 Actinomycetota bacterium
TCGGCCATCGTCGGGAAGCCGTCGATCTTCGCTTCGTCGGCGAAGGCTTTCCAGAACGCGTCGTGGGTGATGAACAGCGCGAGATAGCCGTCGGCCGTCGGAAACAGCTGCGCCGGCATGTAATACGAATGCGCGCCGAACGGGTAGCGCTGCGGTGCCGCGCCGTCGTTGAGGTACGCCGACGCCCGGTAGTTCAACTGGGACAGCATCACGTCGCGCAGCGACACGTCGACTTGACCGCCGCGGCCCGAGACGATCTGCGCGAGCAGCCCCAGCGCCGCGGCCAGCCCGGTCGAATTGTCGGCCGACGAGTAGCCCGGCAAGGTCGGCGGCCCGTCGGGATCGCCGGTCATCGCCGCCACACCCGTCGCCGCCTGGATGACGTAATCGAACGCCGGGTCGTCCCCGCCATCCAGCCCGAACCCGGTCATCGCCACGCACACGATCCGTTCGTTGCAACCCCGCAACGCCTCGTAGGTGAGACCGAGTTTCTTGATCGCCGACGGCTTCATGTTCACCAGCAGCGCATGCGAATTCGCGGCGAGCTCGCCGAGCCGCTGCCGCCCGGCGTCGGACCGCAAATCCAAACACACGCTCTGCTTGTTGCGGTTCAGGCTGGCGAAGTAGCTGTCGCTGACCTGCCGCGAGATCTCGCCGCCCGGCGGCTCAATCTTGATGACCTCGGCGCCGAGATCAGCCAGCAACATCGTCGCGTATGGACCGGCCAGCATCACGCCGACCTCGAGGATTCGGATACCGGATAGCGGTCCCTGGTTCATCGGTGTTATCGGCTCCTCGCGCAAGCGCTCATCGCACTTGGGCGGCCAGCTGCGAAATAACGTCGCGCGTCCGGTATTTCGACGCGATCAACTCGTCGCGAGTCTCGCCGATCGGGAGCAGCCGTACCGACAGGTCGGTGACGCCAGCATCGGCAAACTTCTAGAACCGCGCCAGTATCGCTTCCTCGTCACCGGCCGCGCACAAGTCACCGACATCGCGCGCGTCACCGCGATCCAACAGCTTCTGGTAGTTGGGCGACGTCTCCGCCTCGGCGAGAATGCGGTTGGCCCGCTCCTTCGCAGCGTCGATCTCGGAGTTGGCGCACAGGCACACCGGGATGCCCGCGACGATGCGCGGCGCAGGACGCCCGGCGTTGTCCGCTGCCTTGGTGATCCGCGGCGCGATGTGGTCTCCGATCGCCCGCTCGTCCGCCATCCACAACACCGTCCCGTCGGCGAGTTCGCCTGCGATCTGCAGCATCACGGGCCCGAGCGCGGCGACCAGCACCGGCATCGGCGATTCGGCGCCCAACACAGTCGGATTGTGCACGGTGAACGTGTCGTTCTCGACATCCACCTCACCGGGTCCGGCCAAAGCCACGTTGAGCACCTCAAGATAGTCGCGGGTGTACGCAGCCGGTTTCTCGTAGGGGATACCGAGCATGTCGCGCACGATCCAGTGGTGCGACGGGCCCACGCCCAGCGCCAGCCGTCCGCCTACGCCGGCGTGGATCGACAGCGCCTGGCGCGCCAGCGCGATCGGATGCTGAGCCTGCAGCGGCACCACCGCGGTGCCGAGCTCGATCCGCGACGTGCGGGCGCCCATCAGGGCGACCATCGTGAGACACTCGAAATCGTTGGGCACCTGGGGCATCCACGCCGTATCCAGTCCCGCGGACTCGGCCCACTCGATGTCGTCGAGCAGCTTCTTGACCTTGCGGGCCATGTCGCCGCGCTCGGCCCCGATCATCACGCCAAGACGCATTACTCCGCGACCCTTTCCGCCGTCAGCTTGCGCACTTCGTCGACGAGCACATCCAGTGGCGTGCCCGTCGGAAAGACAGCCGCGGCACCGGCTTCCAGCAGTTTCGGCACGTCGCCCTGCGGAATGGTCCCGCCCACCACGACGGCGATGTCACCCGCGTCGCCGGCTCGCAGCGCCTCGACGGTGCGGGTCGTCAGCGCCACATGCGCACCGGACAGAATCGAAAGCCCCACCAGCGCAACATCTTCCTGCAGCGCAATCGAGACGATATCCTCGATGCGTTGCCGGATGCCCGTGTAGATCACCTCGAAGCCGGCGTCACGCAGCGTGCGCGCAACGATCTTCGCGCCGCGGTCATGGCCGTCGAGGCCCGGCTTGGTGACGAGAACACGAGTGGCCATCAGAACACCACCGGCTGCTGGAATTCGCCCCACACCGCTTTGAGTGCGGAGACCATCTCGCCAACGGTGCAGTAGGCGTTGGCACAGTCGATCAGCTTGTGCATCAGATTGTCGGTCCCCTCCGCGGCGCTGGACAACGCTGCGAGACTGGCCGCCACGGCGGCGGAGTCGCGATCGGACTTGACCTTGGACAGTCGCTTCAGTTGAAGGTCGCGGCCCTCGGCGTCCAGTTCATAGGTGGCGATTTCGGGTGGCGGCTCATCGGAAACGAACTTGTTCACACCGACGACAGGACGCTCGCCCGATTCGACCTCTTGGTGGATCTTGAACGCCTCGTCAGCGATGAGGCCCTGCAGGTAGCCGTCCTCGATGGCGCGCACCATGCCGCCGTGCGTCTCGAGATCGTGCATGATCTCGATGATCTTTTCCTCGGTCGCGTCGGTGAGCGCCTCGACGAAGTACGAGCCGCCGAGCGGGTCGGCCACCTTGGCGACGCCGGTTTCATAGGCCAGGATCTGCTGGGTGCGCAGGGCCAGCGTGGCCGACTCCTCACTGGGCAGCGCGAACGGCTCGTCCCACGCGGCGGTGAACATCGACTGCACCCCGCCCAGCACCGCGGCCATCGCCTCGTAAGCCACTCGCACGAGGTTGTTCTGCGCCTGCGGTCCGTAGAGCGACGCACCGCCAGCGACACAACCGAAGCGGAACATCGACGCCTTGTCCGTGGAGGCGCCATAACGTTCGCGCACGATCGTGGCCCACCGCCGGCGGCCGGCCCGGTATTTGGCGATCTCCTCGAAGAAGTCGCCATGGGTATAGAAGAAGAACGAGATCTGCGGAGCGAACTGGTCGATGGTCATCCGGCCGCGCTCGACCACGGTGTCGCAATAGGTGACGCCGTCGGCGAGCGTGAACGCCATCTCCTGGACGGCGTTGGCGCCGGCGTCGCGGAAGTGCGCACCCGCGACGGAGATCGCGTTGAATTTGGGCACCTCGGCGGCGCAGAACTCGATGG
>JBKOYU010000809.1:0-2928 GCA_046725575.1 Actinomycetota bacterium
GTTCGCCAAGCCGGATCGAGACACCTAGCGGTCCAGCCCGGCGGTTGCGCCTCGACGGTGAAGAACGGCACCCGGTCGCATTAAGTGGATTCAATCAACCGCCGAACTCCAGGCGCGACAGGGCAACCGAAAGGAGGCGATTAAGCCACTTCGGGTGAGTCGATCCTGCTGTCGGTACCCAGCGTCGACGCTCCGACTGGGCTCCACTCGACCACACCGCGCCGGGTCTGCACCGATGACGGGCGGTTCCAGTGTTAGTGGCCGCTGAGATGCGGCCCAGGTCCGGCCCGCTGCCGGGTGAGGAGCGTGGCATCGGATCGGCCAGCAAGCTGAGTCCGCCAGACGCGCTTACATTTTGGTGTATCGCGCCATAATGTAAGTGAGTCTGGCGATTCAGCCGCGGGCACCCCCGAGGACTCTCAAGAGAATGCAAAGAGCTGTTGATTTCGCCGACGAGTGCGGCACGCTCAAGTCCTGCCGATGTTCCGTCAGATCGGCCACGACGAGCGGGCTGGGTACGGACTTGCGCTGGCGTACGGTGGCAGCTTGCTCACGGGCCCGCACGGGTACGCGGATAGATCCCTTCCGGTCGTGCGGGTGCAGGCTAAATCGACCAACTAGACCCATCCACAACAAGAAATCACAGAAAAGGATTAGCGATGTCAGAGAAATGGAGAATATCCAGAGTCGGTAAGCTGGAGGTCGAAGTAGGCGAAACACTGCAGGAAGCCATTATTCGGCTTCAAATCTTGCCGCTACCCCCCGTCGCCTGGACGGATTGCTTCCTGCAGACGGTTCGAGGGCATCAAGTCACCATAACCGGAACAGAAACCCACCCAGACAAAATTGAGGCCGTCGCACGTCCTGCCGAAGTTGAGGACGTGCTCGGAAAAATCGACTCCGCGATTGAGAACGCTAACAAGTACGTTCAAAAGGTGGTGCATTCCCGGCGGCAAGCCGACGGTGACGTTATGAATGCTGAAGCCGACGAGAGGCAGAAGCTACAGGCCGAGCTTGACCAGCTCGCGGAAAAGCTCTCCAAACCCGAATACGTCGAAGACGCGGGTCCCGACTGAGTCGCACTTACTTAGGCGATCAGCAGGCGAAGGCGTGGGACCTTATGGCTCGACTGACGCACCCTCGCCGGGCCATTCCCCGCCGAGATGGTGGATCGCCGCGGAACAACAATTTCGGAAGACGTGCGATGGATGTCCCTCGCGGTGGCCGAGGGCGCCTGGCGCCTCGTGGACGTCGCCGGTTGGCCGTGCGGCAGTCGATGGTGCGCATCGCCGCGGCCGCGACGCCGCCGACGCCGACTTCCTCGACAACCGCAAGGGCCGATCACGGTGCAGCACGTGGAGATTACCGCCGTTATCGACACCCAGTCGCCTCACGACTCCGTTGCCGATCTCGTATCGTCGGGTTAGCCGTTTCGCGTAAAAGAGGGTTCACCTACTGCGAAGTCATCGACGCCGTCGGGCTCGGCTTTGAGTATGGGGGATCTTCAATTTTAAAGGGGCAGTTGTGATTTCGCTCTCATAGGGCGTGTCGTTGCATGGGAGGCCCTTGGCCTTCCGAAGTCTGAGAGTTGCGACGCTTTCGGACGGTGGAAGGGAACCAAGGGCCGTGTCTGACGGTACGACATTGTTGTTCGGGGCTGCCAGGAGTACGGGTTGAGCGTGTTGAGCGTTTGGCGGACGGTACTCGTGTGGTGCATGTGGTCACGGCGGGGGAGACGGCGGCGGCGTGCCCAGCGTGCGGGGTGGTGTCTACGTCGGTGAAGGCCGGGTGTCCACCTCACCGCGTGTCGTCCGAATCTCAGCCGTACGCCAAATAAGAAGGTATGCCATCTATTTCCGGACGCTAGGCGATACGCCGTAGCTTGTCACGATCATCTGGAAAGCTTGCCAACTAAACCTGGAACGGACAGGAAGCGCGAAAAGCGTTGGGGGACTGGATAGCACGCGCTCACTTGACATAGAATGAACTTTCGGCATCTAAACATGATGCGGCGCTGCTGCCTTCAGTTCAGCCATGCTCGCTACTCCGACTTTCGAGCAGATCGTAAAGCTTGTTCTGAGCTACGGCCGAGCGGGTTTCAGTTCCTGCCGCGGTGACTAGCGCTGTGACGTGACCATCGACTCGTGGCCTAGGAGCTTGATCACGGTGTAGACGCTGACACCAGCATCCACGAGCTCAGTGGCGAACGTGTGGCGTAGCCCATGAACCAATGCACCTCGGGCGCGGTCTCCGTCGATGCCGGCGCGGCGAAAGCTCGCAAGACTCGATATTGCAGGGTGCCGCGGGTAATCCGGTCGCCATCGGAACCGACGAACAGTGGTGCGGTTGGTGGTCAGGCCGCCAATCCGCTCTCGGGCGAGGAGCGTCGCTTGGCGGTAGTCGGGAAGCGGACGGCGCGGTCGTCGAGATAGTTCTCGACAACGTCCACGAGCGCCCGCTCGAGATAGTCCCGCTCACACCATGATTCGAACGTCACGTGACGTTTCATTCGATCGAACCACCACAGACCGCAATAGTTCCGCTGACCCCGAAATGGGCGGGCGCCGCGACATGGCAGAACACTATCGAACGCGATCGCACCCGCCGCAGCCGCGGCAACACTCGCGGCAGCCGAAGTAGTACCGGGTCGATAAAACAAAGTCGCCGACTCGGCCGCCGCACGAGCCCATGGATTCGCCGCCGCCGCAGCAGTCACAGAAACAACTTAAGCACCATTCGGGTTTCAAGTGCGACATCTTCACTGAGCGTGTCGAAACAAATGCGACAACTAACTAAAGCGAGCGAATCACCGTTTCACTGAGCCGGGACAACCACCACCGGACAACCTTCTGGTGCTGTATTCGGTTGTGGGACAGCCTATTTCACGTTTACTTGGCATAATCTCAATTAGCGGTGCGTACTTCGTAC
>JBKOYU010000515.1:0-3069 GCA_046725575.1 Actinomycetota bacterium
GTGGTAGGGAAGATGAGTGGATCTTGCGAGTTGGAGCGTGGGCCTTGCGCTCATCGTCCTGACCATCGCCATCCACACCACCGCCGTAGTGGTGATGGCCTTCGGCCTGGAAACCAGAATTCGGCTCCGCGTTGATAAGCACAAGGCCGAACGGCTGCGGGCGGTCCCGACCATGATCGGCCACATCAGCACCGTCGCGCTGATCTTGGCCGCCCTCCACGGGCTGGAAGGCGTGCTGTGGGCGTTGGCATATTGGGGCCTCGGCGCGCTCGACTCCGTGGCGGACGCGTCCGTCTACGCCTTGGCCACCATGACGACGTTCGATATACCGGGATTAACGGTGCCTGCCCGGTTTCAGATGTTGAGTGCGCTCCAAGCGGTGAACGGTGTGCTGCTGTTCGGCATCAGCACGGCGTTCCTGTTCGCGGTGATACAGGTCCAATGGAGGCTGCTCGCCCACCGACGCGACACGGTGGACGACCGCACGCAAACGCATTGAGCTGCACGGCGGAGCCGTCGGCTGTCGTCACCGTGCTCCCTTCAAGTAGATCACCCGCGTTCGGAAGACGATGTCCTGCAACGATCTTCGCTGACGGTCGACCACGACCCATAGCAGGCCGATCGGGAAGAGCACACAGCAGATCGCACGCAGTAATCCAATGAGCAGGCTCATCCGCGGCGACCGTCGCCCGACAACCCGCAGGCCCATCGTCACCGCACCCGCGGTCGATCCGGAGACCGTCCAGCATCCCGTCAGATACACCACCGCGACGGCAAACGTCACCACCGTCGAGAACACGGCGTTCAGCGACGGCAGGCTGAAGGCTGTCGGCGAATAGATCAGCCTTATTAACACCAGGCCTCCGTAGAGCGCGCTCATGATCAGCAGCACCACCACCAAGTCGATGACCGCCGCCAATCCCCGGGTGATGATCCCGGCCGCCCGCTCAACGTCGGGTTCCGATGAGGTCACCGGTTGTCCCGGTCACGCCCCAGCATGCGATTGACGATTCCTGCCACGGCGTCGTCGGCGCGCTCGCCCTGCGTGCGCACGTCCGTCATCACTTCGGCGGTCATCGAATTCGTCGATTCGCGGATGATCGCCGGTAAATCTACGCCTTCAATCACCTTGTCCGCCAAGGCGATCAGGTCAACCCTGTTGATCACCGCGTCGATGTCGAGATCGGCGGCAAGCGCGTCGATATCCACTCGCTCGCGCACGAGCGCGTTCAGATCCATCTCGTCGAGTACCAGGTCCACCAGACCGACCGCTACCGCGGCCACTAATGCCTTGAATTGGTCGGCGCTCTGGGTCACCCACTGGTCGCCCCGCTCGGACAGGCCGACGACGCCGCGCCGCATCAACGGCCCGAACACCGGCACCTTCTCCGCCACGCGATAGGCGGCCTCCGCGGCTCCGACCGCCATCGCCGCCGTACCCACGGCGGCGGATACCACCGGGTGTTTCAGCAGGTCGACGTCGGTGCCCATCACCGCATGGTAGTTCTCGCGGTGCACAAATCTGGCGCAACGGCACTTGCCGAAGAAACCTCATCCGGCGCCTGCGGGCGCGCGAACGACCATTGGCACGGCAGGGAAATACGCCGCGCCCCCAAGCACCGCCCCTTTCACTCGCCCGCATAGCCGCCGACAACATGCGCCTCAGAATTCACAGCGGCACCATCCCTCCGCCGAGTCAGCGCAATGCCTTGGGAGCGCGGACATTCCGCTGACGTCGGCAAACCGGCGACGCCTAAAATTTCTCCGCCGACACGACCCGTCCCGCGCTCAAGATGTCGGGACCGTGCCCTATGTTGGGGCGTCCGACCAACTACATATCGAGGAACGCAGGTGCACGACGACAACGCGGGGCTGTCGCTGGCTGGAGCAGCATCGTGACCACCGACGCCGACATCGACTTCTCCTCACTGCCCCAGGTCGACCAAACCGCCCGTCCACCGGTTCAGCGCCGGCCGCGCTTCGACGGCGACGTCTCCGAACTGCCCGACCGCGCCTGCTGGGCCCTGCAGCACCTGCTCACCCGCCGCTACATCAGCGCCGAAGCCGACGCCGACGTCTACAGCTGGGTGCTCGAATACCGCAAGGAACTGTCCGTCCGGCTCTCCGAACTCGACCTGCTGCTGCGCATCGTCGACGGCACGGAGACCCATAATCACCCCTTGCAATCACGTCGTCCGAACCCTGCCTAGGCTGCAATCCGATTGACCTCGTCCGGTAGCCCCAACGGCATCGATGGTCGTAGGACTGACCGCGAAACCAGCACGGCCGTCGACCAACGCAGACAGATCAGCCCAGGACGAGCGCCACTCCGGTGGACTTCAGATCAGCGAATGAGTAGCTCATCTCGCCTCGACGACTCACTGACACAATGTAGCGGTCTTCACCCTCGGTGATGTCAAACGAAAAAGGGAAGGTGCACAGGTATCGGCCACCCGAACCTGTCTCCAAGAAGGTCGTGGTGAGGATGTCGCCCTTGCCGTTCTTCACAGTCACTTGCGTTCCCGCGTCGATGTCGCCGTAGCCACCTGACCCTGAGCACGACGAACCCGACACGGTGATCGCGGGTGCGTACGGGTTTGGTGACTCATCCTTGAGTGTGAAACTCCCTGTGACAGTTATGGTTTCCAAGACGTGGAAGCCCTCCTTGAACTGCGGGCAGTAGTACTCGACGGCTACCGTATCGACCGGCATTCCCTGCTGTTTGCCACCATCCTCCAACTGGCGGCACACCTGCTTACCGTGGGCGACGGCATTCGCGTTGGAGTTGAACTCACCGGTGAGACCAGCCTCCCGCAATCCAGCGAGATACTTGTCGTCGACGGTTTCCCGGTCCCTATTGAGGAACAGCGCCACACCAACACCGGCACCGACAAGCCCCAGAACCATAGCCACGGCTGCCAGCGCCCACCACAGTCGACGGCGCCCGTGACGTGACGGCGGCGACTCTGCCGACGGTGAAACCCCCACGGCGCCCGCCTCATCCAGCTGTTGCTTACCGAGCGGGTCGACAGCTTCAACGTCGCCATCCCGGATGAGGTCCGTCGGCTG
>JBKOYU010000122.1:0-1564 GCA_046725575.1 Actinomycetota bacterium
GTCCGAGCTGTGGAAGGAATTGGAAACCAGGCCGTTGTTCACTCAGGAGTTCGGCAACGCGTATACGCGGACTCTCTCACTGGAGCATCTGTTTTCGTTTCCGCGCCTTGCGCGATGGTCGGCGAAATCGATGATCCGCGCACGCGAGGACCGTGCCGGGGTCGTGCGGTTCAGTGCAGCAGAGCTCCGCCTGAAATTCGGGTTCCTTAGGGACAGGACCGAACTCGCTATGCGCGGGCGGGCGCGGGCAGCTGGCGCGCGCCGCTGGCGCGACGGCTGGTCGGACGCGGTTGCGCTGGAGCGTCGCACCGCCGTCATGCGGAATGCACCGCGGACAACCGGTTACCACGGGAAGGGTGCTTCTCGGCCGGTGGCCTTCAACGAGGCGGTGGGCTTACTGACCGCTGCCAGCAATAGCCATGACAACCTCGCGAGTCTGGAGACACGATGACCACATCACCCAACGGCAAGCCAGCGCAGCGCAAGAAGCTGCGAATCGCGGTCGTCCAACCGGATCTGGCCGTCGGCGCGGTGGAGATGAACCTTCGCCTTTGCGCGTCGTTGGTCCGGGAAGCCTCGGTGATGCATTCGCCGGACGTCATCTTGCTGCCCGAGGCGATGACGTCACCCAACATGTTCCACCGGACAATGCGGCGAGTTCCCCAACCCATCGATGGTGCTCCGTATCAGATGATCGTGCGGCTGGCTAAAGAGCTGCACTGCACGGTGGGCGGGGGATTTCTATCGGTGCGGGGTCAACACGCTCGACACACCTACGTCCTGGCCGAACCCGACGGCACGACCCACCTGCATGACAAAGACGAGCCGTCGATGTGGGAAACCAACTTCTACACCGCAGGCAAGGACCAGGGACTGAGCTCCACCAGCTTCGGCAACGTCGGCTTGGTCATGGGATTCGAGTGGGGTCGCTCGCGTACCGCGAGGCGGCTACGCAACAAGGTCGACGTCGTCTTGGGCGGGTCGTGTTGGTGGGGAGGTCCGACATGGCCGGTGATGCGCGAATGGATGGCGCGCGACCATCAGTACAACGCCCTGGCGTGCGCTGAAGCGCCGACCATTATGGCCCGAATGGTCGGCGCTCCGGTCGCGGTCGCACAGCATGTGGGACGGGTCGATTCCGATACCCCCATGCTGCCCGGTGTCGGGTGGTCGACCATGTTCAGTGGCGACTCGCAGATCGTCGACGCCTCGGGCACAATCCTGGCGCGCTTGGGTCCCGAGGACTACAACGCAATCGCCTGCGCCGAAGTGGAAATCGGCCCACAGGAGCCCATCCACCCCATTCCTATCGGCTTCTGGGCGCAACCGGCGGCGGGAATCGTCCAGGGTCTCTGGCACTACCAGAAACTGCACGGCCGCATCTCATACAAGGTTCGGCACGCACTGGGCGGGTTCCCCTGGCAACACGGCGTGCCCACCGATCTGCCGAACTACAACCCGGCGGGCCGGTTTGCGGGGTTCATGTCCCCAGACCGGGCTGACGAATCCGTCGAAGAAGCGATGACGGTGAGCGTCGGTGATGACGATGCTGGCTGACATGACC
>JBKOYU010000071.1:0-4309 GCA_046725575.1 Actinomycetota bacterium
TTCCGGCCAACCCCGGCAATGCCAGCACCGCCAGCTCGCCTGCGGTCGGGTTGCGCAGACTCGCACATTCGCGTCAATTACGTCAATTACTACGAAAAACATCTGTTGCTTAATTCAAGGACTGTTCAACACACGCGGAATTGCTTGCCGGAGGTGCGCTAGTTATGCCGCCGTTGGGTATCGTGCCGACGTGGCGTCCCGTGATCACGGCGACCCGGGCGATGCCCCGTCGGTCCCTCCCCCGCTAACAACCGTGGCGAATTCTGTTCGCCCATCGGCCGCCGAAGAAGCACGCACAATCGCCGCGTCAACGAACACCGGCACACTTGCGACGCTGACTGCCGACGGCGACCCGTGGGCGTCGTTTGTCACCTACGGACTGCTCGGCGGCGCGCCGGTGCTGTGCGTGTCGAATCTGGCCGAGCACGGCCGCAATCTCGCCGCCGACCCGCGCGCCAGCATCGCGATCGTCGCGCCGCAGCGCGAGGCGGATCCGCTGGCCAGCGGCCGCGTCACGCTGGCAGGCGTCGTCGAGGAACCCACCGGCGAGGAACGTGCGGCCGCCCGCGACGCGCACCTGGTCGCCGTCGCCGCGGCGAAATACTACATCGACTACAGCGACTTCTCGCTGTGGGTGCTGCGGGTGCAGCGGGTGCGCTGGGTCGGCGGGTACGGGCGGATGGATTCGGCGACCGGCGAGGCCTACGCCGCCGCCGAGCCGGACCCGGTGTCGCCGCGGTCGGATGCGGCGATCGCTCACCTCAACGCCGACCACGCCGACTCCCTCGTCGCGATGGCGCAGGCGCTCGGCGGATATCCCGACACCACCGCCGCCACCTGCACCGGGGCCGACCGGTACGGCCTCGACCTGAGAGTCGTCACGCCGCGCGGCGTGGCATACACCCGGATCGGCTACGCCGCACCGATCGACTCGATCGACGAATTGCGTTCGGCCACGGTCGAGTTGACGCATCGCGCGCGCCAGGCCTGAAATACCATCTCGATATGTCTGTAACCGACCGACCCGACACCTGGCAGGCCGCCTTCGATCTCATCCGTACCCGCGGTTATGAGCATCGCGAGGAGCCGTTCAAGTTGGCCAGCGGCCAGCTCAGCCACGACTACATCGACGGCAAGTTCGCCGTCGACACCGGGGAGCGGCTGGCGATCGTCAGCCGCGCGGTCGCCGACCTCGCTGCCCGGCATGGGATCGAGTTCGACGCCGTCGGCGGTCTCACCATGGGTGCGGACCCGCTGGCGCACGGCGTCGCGATGGTCACCGGCAAGGCCTGGTTCTCGGTGCGCAAGGAGCAGAAGCAACGAGGTCGCGAACAGTGGATCGAAGGCACCCGGCTCGAACCGGGGACACGTGTGTTGCTCGTCGACGATGTGATCAGCACCGGCGGCTCCACCGAGAAGGCGTATGAGCGCGTGACGGCGGTGGGTGCCGTCGTCACCGGGGTGATTCCGATGGTGGACCGCGGCGACGTCGCCAGCAAACGCTTCGCTGCGCGGGGCGTGCCGTTCGTTGCGCTGGTGACCTATCACGATCTCGGGATCGAACCGGTCAACTCGGCGCGGTAATCCTTGGCCGGAAGGCGTGGCCCAATCTGCGCGTAGACGTGCCGGCGATCCTGTTCGTATGCGACCGTCTTCTCCCGCATGAGCAACGGCCCCATCCCCACCCTGCGGACGCCGTCGATGCCGGCGGGCGATGGATCACCCAGTTGCTCCCAACTAGACTGCACGATAAGCGGTTTCGCCCACTCGGACCAACGAGCGCCGTCGGTCTCCAGCCGGAACAGCTTGGCGGCCGGCGCACGCGTGGTTCGGTTGATCTCACGTACGAACTTCTTGTTTGACATAGTTTCTAGAGCGCCCGTGCGGGCGGCGTCGTGTTGACCGTGCCTGATTGGGCGTGGGCAGCAGGTCCGCGGGTGGGTCGCAGCATCCGCTCGGCGAGCAGCGCCGACACCCAGCCGGGTGCGAACTGTCCCGAAAGAGCCATGAGGCGATTGCGTAACCCGGGCGTCACTACCGGCCGACCGCGGTCGAGTGCGCGGAGTCTGGCGGCTACGACGGGTTCTGGCGCGGCGAGGTGTCCGTAGACCGCGGTATGTGACACATCCGAACCGAGCGCGTCGACGAAGCCGGTCCGTGTGGGCCCCGGGCACAGTGCCGTGACGGTGACCCCCGCGCCCCCTCAATGTTAATGTCGTCAACATGTCAGGTAAGAACCGAGCGCCGAGAAGATCCGCTGAGCAGCAGCGCGATATCTACCACCACGGGGATCTCAAGCGGGCACTCACCGATTCGGCGCTGGTCCTGGTGGCCGAGAAAGGACCCAAGGGCTTCTCGTTGAGCGAGGCGGCGCGCCGGGTCGGCGTCAGTGTCGCCGCCCCATACCGTCATTTCCGAGATAAGGCTGAACTCCTCGCGGCTGTCGCTGAGCAGGGATTCCTCCAGCTGCACGCCACCCTCGTTGATGCCGGGGACAGCGAGTCAGGTCCGCACGAACGGATCATCGAGATGGGTCGCGGATATGTGCGCTGGGCCGTCGCTCATCCGGACCATTACCAGGTGATGTTCGGCGGTGAGATTGTGAAGCCTGACCACCCCGCCCTGCTGGGTGCGGCCACTCGTGCGTTTGACGACTTGCTCGACGCAATCGCTATGGGGCTTGGGTCGGGAATGCTGCGCGGCCGAGACGCACGCGAGATGGCGGGCCCGGTGTGGTCGCTGGTCCATGGCATCGCCTCGTTGGCCATCGGCGGAGACCTTCGCCACGTTGGCATTCGGGACGACCCAGAGACCCTGGCCGGCCATTCCCTCGCCCAGCTGCTGGGCTTCACCGAAGCGGATAGCTCACCGGCATCGAGTTCGTAAATCCGGTCGGGAGCGTGCTGTTCGCCAGGGGATGCGCGGCGTTGAAACGAGTGACACCCACGCCACTGCCGACGGTGCACAGCAAGCCGCGATCACGTTGCGCCGCAAGCGCTTAAGGGGGCCGGCGCGGCGGGCTGCACGCCCGAGGAGGCGACGAGCTGCGCTACAGGCGGTGTAGACGGTATGGGGGCTAGCGCATCTGGCCCGGCTGCTGCGGTTGGGTGAGATCACCGCGGTGACCGTGCCGGAGCGGGAAATCGAGGCAGTCCGCGATCTGGTGCGTGCCCGCGAAGATGCGCGTGCCGATCTGATGCGGGTGCGACACCGGTTATCGAAACTGCTTCTGCGGCAAGGGATCGTCTACTCCGGTGGGCGCCCTGGACATGCGCGCACGAGGAGTGGTTGCCCCGACATCGCTTTGACGACATCCACCTTAAAGCCGCGTTCGATCACGGTTTCGACGCCGTGTTAGCCGCGACCGCGGCGCGAGATCGCCTCGACGAGCAGATCATGGCGGTGGCCGCCTCGCCACGGTTCGCCGATCCGGTCAACCGGCTGGGCTGTCTACGCGGCGTCTCCGCGCTGACCGGGCTGGCCCTGACGGTGGAGATCGGCGACTGGTCCCGGTTCACCGGGTCCACGATCGGCGCTCACGTCGGCCTGGTGCCCTGCGAATACTCCTCGGGCAACTCCCGGGTGCAGGGGTCAATCACGAAAGCCGGCAACACCCATGTGCGCCGGCTGCTGATCGAATCGGCCGGGCATCACCGCAAGTCCTACAGCACCTCCGGGCCCACCCTGCGGGCCCGCTGGGCCAAGGTCGACCCGGCGCTTCGAGCTCGCGGGCACGCCGGTAACCGGCACCTCAACAAGCGGTGGCGCAGTTTCACCGAACGCGCCACGAACCCACTGGTCGCCAACGTCGCGATCGCCCGCGAACTCGCCGACTGGTGCTGGTCACTGGCCACCATGCAATAGGCAACCGGCATCAAAGACTTGGCTGACCCAGGTGACCAGACGTCGGCGCGGTGAGTGAACCAACCTGTCAAGAACCTATGAGCCACAAACGATTCAACGACAATCGTCCGTGACGCTCGATTGTAGACAGCAGTAACGTTCACATCCGAATCATCGTCATGCGGTACTCAACCCGCGCATATCAGCCTGACACCACCGTCGTGAGCAACGACCGCCGACACCTCCACCAGGCCAGCCAAAACGAAAGCCGCCCCGGCTATTCGTCGGGGCGGCTTTCACCTACCCACTTGACAGATCCGCCCACATATCAGGTTCTCGCGTTCAGCTGCATTTCGCCGCGACCCGACCTGGGGTTATTCCATTTGTCTCACGGCGGCTGCACGACGGTTTGTCTCACGGAACGCTGCATTTCCTACATCGGAGCCAGCACAGCACGCAGCTGACC
>JBKOYU010000291.1:0-3723 GCA_046725575.1 Actinomycetota bacterium
TGGTTGACGTTCTCCCAAACCCTGGAGGCGATCATCGCCGGCTGCGAAGCCGCCTGGCGGTTCTTCGGCGGAGTCTTCAAGGTGCTAATCCCGGATAACATGACACCCGTTGTGCCCAAGGCAGATTCACTCAATCCACAGTTCAGCGTGGGCTGGCTGGAGTACGCCCAGGCTCGCGGATTCGTCACCGACCCAGCGAGGGTGGCCCACCCTCTCTTAACCGGCTAATCAGGACGATAATTCTTTCTCGACACGCCGTCTTCGTGCGGTTCTTGACCATGGTGGATTGAGATGGGATATCTACATCTCATGACGAGGGAACTGTCGGTGGCGGTCGATGAGCACGGCGTCTGGCAGTTGTGCGGCGCCGCTGCTGAAGAGTTCGGATTGGTGAACGAGTTCCTCGGATATCTGGTTGACCGGAACTTCTCTCCGCGGACTTGCCGGGCCTACGCCTATGACCTGCTGGCGTTCGCACGATGGCTCGGTGACGAGGATTTGGCACTCGTGGACGTGAATGTCGATGTGCTGCTGCGGTTTTTGACAGCGTGTCGGGAGGCGACGTTGCCGGGTCGGCCGGGCGGCAACGTGTATTCGATCCGTGATGGCCGCAGTCAGGGGTATGCGCCGGCGACAATCAATCGGCGATTGGCGGCGATTTCGAGTTTGTTCGCATTCCGGGAGATGCGTGACCCGGACGCGCCCAATCCTGTTCGCAGCGGGCGGACGGCCCGAATGCGTTCGCGCGGTGAGCGTTCCGGGATGCTGGCGCATGTGGCCAAGCCGAAGTCGCGGTCAACGTTGCGGGTCCGCGAGCCACGTCGATTGCCGCGGGGATTGACACGGGAGGAGTCCACGGCGCTGCTGGGCAGCTTCCGTAGTCGACGCGATCGCGCGATCGGCGGGCTGATGCTGCTCTCGGGGCTGCGGTCAGCGGAGGTGCTCGGGCTGCGGGTCGGCGATGTCGACATCGCCCGGCGCTGGGTCCGGGTGGTCGGCAAGGGCGGCAAGGAACGGTCGGTGCCGATCGATACCGACGTGGCCGGCGCGATCCAAACATATCTGCTGGCTGAGCGTCCCGAGACCGACGCTGATGCACTGTTCGTCGTCGCCAAAGGCGCCCATCGCGGCCAGCCACTCACGCCGGCGGGACTACGCACGGTGTTCCGGTATCACCGCGAGCGATCCGGTGTCGCAGCCGGGCATCCCCACGCATTGCGGCATTCGTTCGGCACTGCGCTGGCTGAGGCAGGGGTCGACCTGTCGGTGATTCAGGCGCTGATGGGTCACGACCATGTCGACTCCGCTGCCGCCTATATCCATTTGGCCCCATCGTTTTTGCGTGAGGAGTTCGATGCCGCCCGCGCTCGGCTACGCGCCCGCTCCTGAGGTTGACCTGCTCGCCGCCTACGCCGAGCACTGCGACCGACTCGGGCTGACCGGGGTGAACCTTCGCCCGGCCGCGCGATCGTTCCTGCGGCGCTGGCCCGACCCGCAGCGGTGGGCCGGCGAACCGATCCAGACGCGGTTAACGGTGTCTGATCCCGCCCGGTCGTTCGTGATGTTCTTGATGCTGGCCGGGTATCTGCGGCCCGGCTATGACTACCTGATCCGCCGTAAGCTGCCCGTCTTCTGGCGTCATCTGCCACCGGGACCCTTGGCTGAGGACCTGGCCAGATTCCTCGCCGCCGCCGAGGAACTGGGCTTCACCGAACGCACCCGCAGCGCCACCGCTTCCCAGGTGATCGGCCGGCTCCTCATCCAGACCGGCCGACGGCTGGATGCGTTGACCGACAACGACTTCGACGACTTGCTGGCCGCCAGCGCGGCGCGACACGGCCGAGAGAAAGCCAGCCGCCATTACAGCAGCGCGGCGCACACTGCGCGGCAGGTGATGTTTCATCTCGGTGTGCTCGCCGAGCAGCCGGTGAACGCAACCAGCCTGCTGCGGCAAAGCTTTGCCCAACGAATGCGCGATGCCACCCCGGCCCTGCGGGACTCGTTCGTGGCCTACCTCGACCGGCTCACCGCCACCCATACCCGCAGCACGGTCACCGGCACCGCGAGCCGACTCAACCACTTCGCCGCGCACCTGGCCGCGGTCGACCCAGCATTACCGAGCCTGGCCGAATTGGACCGACGCCGACATATCGAGACTTACCTGACCGCGACCGCCGCGGCGACCAACTCCCGCACCGGCGCACCGATCCAGGCCTCCGAACGCCGCGGGCGGGTCCTGGCGGTGCACTGCCTGCTCAACGACATCGCCGAATGGGGTTGGCCGGAGGCGCCCAAGCGGCGCTTGGTGTTTCGCTCCGACATCCCCAAGCTGCCCCGAGCGTTACCCCGCTACCTGACTCCGGACCTGGACCGGCGGCTGACCCAAGCGCTGCAGGCCTGGCCCGACCGGCTGCCCGCTGATGCGTTGCTGCTGCAACGCGCGACCGGTTTGCGCATCGGTGAGCTCGTCGACCTGGAACTGGACTGCGTGCACGAGATCCCCGGCCAAGGTGCATGGCTGAAGGTGCCGCTGGGCAAGCTGAGCACCGAACGCATGGTGCCCCTTGACGAGGAAACCGTCGCGCTGATCGACCGCATCGTCACTCACCGCTCAGCCGGGCGACCACTGCCACATCCGCGCACCGCACGACCCACCGATTTCCTGTTCACTCACCACGGTCGGCGCCTGACCGTCTACCACCTTCGCGACGTCATGACCCGCGTTACCCGCTGCCGCATACCACCCCGCATCAGCTGCGTCACACCTATGCCACCGCTCTGGTCAACGCCGGCGTCTCCTTGCAAAGCCTGATGACTCTGCTCGGGCACGTCTCGGCCGAGATGAGCCTGCGCTACGGGCGGCTATTCGACTCGACCGTGCGCACCGAATACGACCGCGCCCTGACCGCCGCCAAAGCCCACCTCGGCACCTTGCCCGCCGGGCCACCCCACGGACCCACCCAACTGCCGATCGTCGACGGCGACTGGAAACAGGCGCCCGCGGTCAAGGCCCGCCTTGCCGGCGGCTTCTGCATCCGCGCCCAGGTCCAAGGCCCGTGCGCCTACGCCAACATCTGCGAGCACTGCCCCAACTTCCGCACCGACACCGGCTACCTGCCCGTCCTGGCGGCTCAGCGCGCCGACACCGAAACCCTGGCCCGCGACGCCGAAGCCCGCGGCTGGACCGGCGAAGCCGAACGCCACCGCCGGCTGATCGAACGACTCGACGCCCACATCAGTCAGGCGCAGACCGGATGACTCCCGAAGATCGCCGCCAACACGTCGAAGACGCCTGCGCCGCAATCATTCTTAGCGGGCAACCCGTCACCTTCGACGAGGTCGCCGACCGCACCGGACTAGGGCGAGCCACCCTCTACCGCAACTCCGACTTGCGCACCATCGTCGAGGAACACCGCGCCCGCGGCAGGGAAGCGCACACCCTGACGGGCCTCGCCACTGAAATCGCCCACCTCCGTACCGCGCTGGAGGCCGTCGCCGCGACCGTCCGCCGCCACGAAGAGGAACTACGCCGGCTCCGCAAGTCACAACGCTGAGCCACGGGAACGCTCAACCGCCAAAATCCGAACCCAGATTAGCCGGATAACCCAAGGACAAACCGCGTATCGAACGCCCGATGCCCAACATCCGTGATTCGTTCTTCGCCGGACGCGACTTCGACTCGTTACCACAGATGCAAGACGATGCCCTGCGCTGGTGCACCGA
>JBKOYU010000154.1:0-3933 GCA_046725575.1 Actinomycetota bacterium
GTTCCAGCCTTAGGCGTGATCCGCTCAACCCACACCCGCTCGTCTGGCCCGTGCATCCCCGCGGCGGCTCGTTCCATGAGCTCGACGTAGTAGCGCGCGTGCCGTGACGCGCTCTCGTCGGCAAGACCGTTCTCCTGCAGACGTTCGCGCCCGTAGGCGCGCAGAGTCTCCAGTACGCCGTAGCGCGTCGCGCCGGTGCCGCCGCGGACGATCACCATCGACTTGTCGACCAGACCGGTCAGTAGGTCGAGCGTGTCGTCCTCGGTGGCGTCGTCGTCGCCGCACACACGATGGGCCGCCTCGAGGTCGAACCCGCCAGCGAAGACGGAAAGTCGTGCAAACAAAGCCTTTTCGGGCTCAGTGAGCAGCTGATAGGACCAGTCGATGGTGGCGGTCACGCTTTGCTGTCGGGGATGAGCGCCGCGCGCTCCACCGCTGAGCAACCGGAGTCGGTCGAGCCGGCGCGCGACGTCGAGGCTGCTCATCGCTCGCATTCGCGCCGCCGCCAACTCTATTGCCAGCGGCACCCCGTCGAGTCGTCGGCAGATCTCGGCGATAGCGCCGATCGGCTCACGGTCGGGGTCGAAATCCGGCCGACTGGCCCTGGCCCGTTCGGTGAACAGCTCAGCGGCGTCGTCCTCCGCCAGCGGCTTCACCGGTACGACGCGCTCGCCCTCCACGACAAGCGGTTCCCTGCTGGTGGCCAAGACCTTCACGCGGGGACACTGTCGGGCGATCTGGTCGATCAGCGGCGCTGCCTCCGCCAGCACATGCTCGCAGTTGTCCACGACAAGCAACAGTTCGAGCGGACGCAGATACTCGATTACCGCATCGTCGAATTGCTGGCCTCGACCTCGCTGCACCAGCAGACTCGCAGCGACCGCCTGGCCGACGGCCGCTCCGTTGACCAGCGGTGCCAGTTCGCAAACCCACGCTCCGCCGGCGAACTTCTCGTGCTCGCGTTCGGCGGTCTCGAGCGCAAGCCTGGTCTTGCCGACTCCTCCAACGCCGGTGAGCGTGACCACTGGGCCGTCGTCCAAGGCCGCGGCCACGCGCAACACATCCTCGTCACGCCCGATGAGTCGTGTTGCCCGCCGCGGCACGCCCGCATTGGCGTGGGTGACGGCGGGCGGCGCTGCGGCGGGTTGCGCGACCGGAGACTTGGGATCGCCCTCGAGAATCTGCTTGTGCACCGCTTGAAGGGCCGGGCTCGGGTCGACACCGAGCTCCTCGACAAGCCGCTCGCGCATTGACCGGTAGGTATCTAGGGCATCGGCTTGCCGACCGCTGCGGTACTGCGCCAGCATCAGCTGTCCCGCCACCCGTTCATCCAACGGGTGCATGTGCAGCGTCGCCGCCAGCTCACTGTGCAGCTCGCCGTGACGGCCGACCGCCAGCGCAGCGTCGTTGCGATCCAACATCACCGAAAAGCGCTCGGCCTCAAGCGAAGTCCGCGCCTCATTGGCCCACGGTGTATCAACCGTCGAGAACGGTTCACCACGCCACAGCCCCATCGCCGTATCGAACTTGGCTGCGGCGTCGACCGGACTCGCAGCCGCCCGCGCCTGCGAAACCAGGTCTCGGAAAACGTGCAGGTCGACCGATTGCGCAGGCGCCCGCAACGCGTAGCCACCGGGACCACGAACAATCTCAACCTCGTCGACGCCGGCCAACAGCTGACGCAGGCGAGAGACATACGCGGCCAACGCATTGCGCGCCTTATGCGGGGGATGGTCCGCCCATACCCGGTCGATGAGCTGGTCCGCCGACACGGGACGGTTGACGTCGACGAGCAGACAGACAAGTACACAGCGTTGGCGGGCGTGACCGACGTCGAGGCGCCGCCCGTCCACGCACGCCTCGACATCGCCGAGCAACCGAAACTCAACAGCCATCGATGTACAGCGTTCACCAGATGGGCACCGCGCGCCGGGCAATCGCGGCAAATACGACTGCGGCCTTCAATCGATGACTCAAGTAGTCACGAAATGCCCAGGTAAGAGCCGGTTTACAGCCACTCGCTAGCTTGCCGGATCCGACTTGACCTGGGCATTTCAGGATCGCGTCAGGATCGCAGCAATCGTTCCCGGCACTGTCTGAGCGTGGCCGCGGCACACGTCGCGAACGTCAACAAGACAGGAGAAACCAATGAAGCGCTACGTGATCGAACGAGAGATCCCCGGAGCAAGCGAGCTGAGCCAGGCCGAATTGGCCGACATCGCAGCGAAGTCGAACGACGTCGTGGCGTCGCTGGGCGTGCCATACCGGTGGATCACCAGCTACGTCGCCGGCGACAAGATCTACTGCATCCACGAAGCCGAGAGCGAAGACGCGATCCGCGAACACGCTCGTTGCGGCGGATTCCCAGCCAACAGCGTCGCCGTCGTGGCCAATGAGTTCGGCCCGCAGACCGCCGATGTGGCGGCTGGGGTGGAGTGATGATCGGCACGAGCACCATCGGCCGCATCGGGATGGTGGCCCTGGCCTTCAGCATGGGTGTCGGGCTGGCGTCCGCTCCCGCGACCGCGGCGCCGACAGAGTCAGGCGGACAGCTGAACGTTTACCGGGACCCGGCGGATCCCGGGACGACGCGAGTCACCATGTCGGGGTTGTTCCCGATGAGTCAAGCCGATGCGCAGGGATTCCTGAACAACATCTACACCGGCAAGGAGCCGGGTGGGATGGAGTATGTGATCTTCGGCGACGACGAAGGTGACAGGGACCCTGTCCAAGCGAACTTCTGGGCCACGGGCACCGACAGAATCCCTGGCTACAGCATTGGGGCCACCTCGACCGGCTTGGCCCACACCCTCGTCGTCAACGTGCCTAACGGCTACCTCAACGACGACGACGGTGAGGACGAGCTTTACCTGAGGGCGACGTTCGTCGACGCCGACGGTGGCCGGAGGACCCAGTTCAGCAACCTCGTCAAGGGCAACTGGTAGCCCGGGTCGCGACGACGGCCTGTCCGGTGCGGCGATACCCGCGCCGGACAGGCTTTCGCATTGCGCGCAAACAGATTCAGGTAGAAGAACGCGGCGGGTTGCCCGCAGCCTTTCGCCGTCCTTGGGCAAAGCGTAGCCGTCGCTCGAAATGAGCCACAGCGGACGTCACACATACAAATTGACACAAGAGTCACGTCCATTTCGCTGTCCAGCCAGCGAAACCAGGACACACTTAGACAGTCCCGGGGGAGGCAATAGTGGGCGAACGAAGCGAGCGCACGACCCGCGTATCACGGGCTTCGACAGCACTGAACCAGGCGTTGCGAGACGCCCGCGAGCAGTCAGCGGCGAGTCGGGAGATCCTCGCGGCTCTTGGCCGGGCGGGCGCCGACCCGAGGGCCATCCTCGACACCATCCTCGAGCACGCCGCAAGCCTCTGCCGCGCGCAGGCCGCAACTCTGTACATCCCTGAGGGTGACGCGTTCCGGCTGTCCCGCGCCACCGGCAAGATCCCCGAGGAGTTTCGCAGGCTCCTACTCGACCATCCGCTTGCCAGGAACCGGTCGTCCAACGTCGGGCGCGCGGCCGAAGAGATGCGCACCATTCAGATTCCCGACGTGCTCAACGACGCGAACTACGGGCGCCAGGACCTCCAACAGCTGGCCGGTTATCGCACCCTGCTTTCCACGCCGATGATCCTGCAGAACGAGGTCGTCGGCGTGCTCAATATGTGGCGGACCAAGGTCGCGCCCTTCAACGCACGTGAATGCGAGCTTCTCGAGGAGTTCGCCGTTCAGGGTGCGATCGTGATGCGACAGGACGCGCTAAGGCGCGCACTGGAATCCAGGAGTGCTGAGCTCGCCAGTAAGGTCGCGCAGCTGGAGGCCCTGCGAGAGGTGGGCGATGCCGTCGGCTCGACCCTCGACCTCGACGAGGTTCTGAACCAGATCGTCAGCAACGCCGTGCGGCTCACCCGAACCGACGGCGG
>JBKOYU010000296.1:0-6279 GCA_046725575.1 Actinomycetota bacterium
TGGTTGCCCGGCAGCAGGTACACCGGAATGCCGATGGCACGCATGGCTTCCAGCGACTGGCTGACGTCGCGCGGCGCGAGTTGGTTGTCTTCGAAGACATCGCCAGCGACGACGACGAACTCGGCGCCCGCGTCCTTGGCCAACGGCCCGATGCCTGCGACGACGTCGCGGCGGGCGGCCGAATACCGCGGCTGGGCCTCGCCGTTCAGGAAGTAACGGGTCATGCCGAGCTGCCAGTCGGCGGTGTGCACGAATCGCATCTCGGCCCGTCCCTTTCTTCTCGCATCTTTGCCAGGCATCGCGAGTGTAGGTCTGGGCGCCGACAAGTCCCGGGACGCACATCGGCATGCCGTTGCCGTTGAGCGTGTTTTGGTGACACGCTTATGCGGCGTCCCCTTGCGGGGTTCCTCCCCGGCGTTGCCGCCGGTTCGGTTCTAGCCTCACCGCTGCCGGCCCCGCTAGGCGGGGTCTTACAGAAGCTCCGCCGGCGCCAGGTGTCCCGGCGTCCGCGCCATGGCCTGTACCAACCGATGTGGTTGGCCCGGGAACCGATGGGGCCGTGGCCCTGACTGGGCCACAACTGGCGTGATCCGGCCAGTCACGGAGGTTGCGGGCCGCGTTGATATCGCGGTCCACCAGCGCACCCGTTTGCGGGCACACCAACTGCTTATCCAATTTGCCGTTGCCGACCAGGCGGCACAGCGCGCCGTCCGGCAGGGTGTGGCCGTGGTGGATTTGGCTGGAGGCAAACCAGCGATCCGCCACTGTCAACATGGCGCTGCAGCGGGCGCTCTTGTAGACCAGCTGCGGTCTGATCGCCCCCATCGCGGCATCCGACACGGCCCGGCGAAACGCCCGCCGGCCCATGCCCTGTTTCATCGCGGCCACATCGAGATCTTCAATCACAAGATGGCCGTAGGCGCCCGCCAGCTCGGTGGACAGCTGATGGGCGGCTTCCCGCCGCAAATGCACACACCGGCGATCGAGACGCACCAGCTTGGCTTTCGCTTGATGCCATCCCCGCGAACCCGGTATACGGCGGGACAGTTGTCGACCAGCCCTGCGCCTGGCGGTGAGCGTCGCCTTGAGCGGGGCCGGATTCGGATACTCAGTCAGGGTTTCGGCGCCGATGGCCGGGTCGATCGTGGCGACCGTCGCCAACGTGCGAACCCCCAAATCCACCCCGGCCCGCACCGTCGGTTGGGTAACCGTGGGCGCGGAGGCGGGAGTGCGCAGCGCGTAGCCGACCGAAACGAACAGCCGGCCCCACCGCTCGGACAGGGTCATGTTCAGGATGCGCGCACGGCCAGAGGCGACGTGACGTTGCACCCGGCGAGTGTTCTCCGTGGACCGCAGGCCACCGACGACCGGCAGGGCGATGGTGCGCCGATCGGGCTCGAGCCGCATCGTCCCGGTGGTGAACCGCACCCGCCCCAGATCGCGGCGCGCGGACTTGAAGCGCGGGAAGCCCACCCGGCGGCCTTTGCGCTTCCCGGTCTTGCTGGCCTGCCAGTTGTCCAACGCCCGCACCAGATCCGCCAAGCCGCACGAGTAGGCCTCCTTGGAGTTGGCCGCCCACCACGGCGCCACCTCATCCTTGACCTGATTCCACACCTTGCGCAGCGCCGCCTGATTCCACTCGACCGACTCGTGAGCGGGATCGCTCTTGCGGGCGTCCAGATCGGCTTTCACTTGCGCCAGACCCCAATTGAAAGCTTTGCGTCGAGCGCCGAAATGCGAACGGATTAACCGACTTCTCTCGGGATCGGTGGGCCACTCGACCTCGAACTTCGCCGCGGTCACCATCCAGCCCGACGGCACCTGCTGGCCGGGCCGGCCGGTAGCGGCATACCCCTCCAAGTCACCGTCGTACAGGTCGAACAACACCGACACCGACTCCACCGCGCTCCGGTGGATCTCGAAATCCGCTCCCACATCGACATAGCGCGACACCTGCGGCGTGCCATCGCGTTTGGGCTTACCGGGCACTTGCGCACCACCGGTCAGGGCGGCCGTCCTCGCGGCCTGCCGGCGCGTGCGCATGCCGACGATCATGCGCCCTCACCCGGTTCACGCTGAACGGCCGTCAGTGCGCGCACCGCCCAGTTGCGGGCGTCGCGCCAAACGTACAACCGAGCACAAATGCTGTTCAGTGACCCAATCATGTCGCGCACCAAATCGTTGGTCGTCACACCAGATCGGTGGCCACGACCCCGCGCCCCCGGCACCGCCATCAGATTCTGCACCCCGAAACGGGCCAGCCGGTCCCAACTCTGCACAACAACCACCCTGGCATCGGGGTCCGACAAGATCCACCGCAGCATTTGCCGTTTACCCGTCAACCGGGACCCGACCTCGCAGATCACCTGCCCGGGGGCGTGTTCCACAACGCCAATCGGGCGACCTGCCCATCCAGGCCGGTGCGCTCATCATGCGACGAGACGCGTGCGTACACGACCATGCCCGCCAAATTGCAGGCCGCGGCGGCGATTCGAACGCGGAGCAACCGTCCCACCCGCTACGCCCGCACCGGGAAAGTCTCCTCCCGCAACCAGCGATTTGCGGTGTAGGGGCCCGTTCCAACCGACTCTGCCCAATTCGCCAGATTCCCAGGATCATTCAGAACACGTCTACCCACACTCAAACGCACTCAACACGCAGCTGTTCGAATGCCCTACCGTTAATGGGGTGACCGACCGGTACCGCACGCTGCTCTTGGTCCGACACGCCAAGTCGGCCCGGCCGCAGGGAGTGGCCGACCACGAACGGCCGCTGGCCCCACGGGGCGAACGGGAGGCCAAGCTGGCAGGCGATTGGCTGCGAGCCAACGCGCCCGCGGTGGACGCGGTGCTGTGCTCGACGGCCACCCGCACCCGCCAGACCCTGGCGCGGACCCGCATCGATGCCCCGGTGAACTACCTCGACCGGCTCTACGACGCGACGCCCGGCGCGATAATCGAGGAAATCAACAAAGTAGGACCCGATGTCGAGACCCTGTTGGTGATCGGCCACGAGCCGACGATGTCGTCGGTGGCGCTCGGTCTGGCCACCGCGGAGGGTAGCAATACCACTGCAGCCGAACGCATTTCGACGAAATTCCCGACATCTGCCATCGCAGTGCTGCGCACCGCCGAGCCGTGGGACCAGCTAGCGCTCAGCGGCGCGGCGCTCGTCGGCTTCCACGTGCCTCGCTAGGAGCTGGTGGCCAGCGTCAGCTCCATCAGCTTGATCACCATTCCGCACGCGTCGATACCCGGCGTCTGCGGGTTCACCCACCAACCGACGACACCGCCGGCGTCACTGGCCACTCCGCACGCGCCGTTCGGATCGTTGGGCTTCATCACGATCGACGGAACGCCCGCGATCGAGCGGTTCTCGATCTGGTAGTTCAGGTTCTGCGCGACCTTCTTCTCGTTGTCCAGGCTGCCCTGCTCGTACCAGAACCGGGTGATGTCGATCAGGCCCGCCGGGTTGGCCGCCTGCCAGCGGCACACCGCGCCCACGAACGTGCTCTGAATGTCGAGCGGGTCGGCGCCGACGGTCTTGGCGAGGATGTCCTCGGTCAGCACCTCGCATTCCTTGAGCAGGTTCGGGTACTGCTTCGCGGAGTCGTCGTTGCGGGGCACGTCACCGCCGCCCGACTTGGCCGCGGTGCCCTCGACGGTCTTGGTACAGCCGGCCAGCAGTGTCAGCACGGACAACGCGGCGATCAGGCCGGCCAGCGCCCGGCGACCGTAGCGGCTCATTTCGCGTAAACAATCGATTGGCGGGTCAATTCCTTGGCCACATCACAGGGATCTGGGAACGGCTGCTCGGAGAAGCTGATCGACCACTCGATGAAATCGTCCTGGAATTGGATGCCGACCTCGCAGAGGTTGTTGCCCAGCGTCGGGTCCTCGCCGATGGCGACGAAGCCGCTGTGGCCCTCGATGTTGATGTCCTCGACGCTGGCGCGCGAGAGCTCCTCGGTCTTGCGTTCGCGCCCGATCGGGCTGCCGCGATACCAGGTGAACGAGAAGTGCGGGCCCAGGATGCCGCCGCCCTGCAGCCATTGGCAGCCGACCGAGTTGCGCGCGGTGTTGACCAGTCCGGTGACCCGGGTCTGTTCGGCCAGCGTCTGGTCGGTGATGCCACCGCACTCCGGAAACATGGGCCCGTGCGACGCGTTCTGCGACGGTGGGGGCGACGACGGCTCGCTAGGGGACGTCGACCCCGAGCTGTCTGAGCATGCCGCAAACACCGGAATCATGGCAGCGGCCGCCACGGCCAGCGCCTTAGCGGACCGCGGCTTACCGGTCGCGCACTTCCTGGGGGTCACGTCATGCACTGTAGCGGCAGCCCAACACCTCAACCACTGACATGCCGATTGACCAGCTCTTTTACCGAATTCTCAGGTGGCCCTGCCGAACACAACTACATCCGGGGTGGTATGCGACAGTAACGGGATGCTGTGGGCATTGCTGCGACGGTATACGGGACCGTACCGCTCGCTGCTCGCGATCGTCGCCGGGCTCCAGCTGATCAGCACGCTCGCGTCGCTGTACCTGCCGACCGTCAACGCCGCGATCATCGACGACGGCGTGGCGCAAGGCAATCTGCGACGGATAGTCGAGCTCGGCGGCGTCATGCTCGCGGTCACCGCGGTGCAGGTGGTCTGCGCCGTGGGCGCGGTGTACTTCGGGTCGCGGGCCAGCATGGGCGTCGGACGCGATCTGCGCTCGACGATCTTCGGCCACGTCACGAGCTTCTCTGCGGAGGAGACGGCACGGTTCGGCGCCCCGTCGCTGCTGACCCGCACCACCAACGACGTCCAGCAGATCCAACTGTTCGTCCAGCTGACCTGCACGATGCTGATCACCGCACCGATCATGTCGATCGGCGGCATCTTCATGGCGTTGCATCAGGACGCGGGCCTGTCGTGGCTGCTGCTGGTCAGCGTGCCGGTGCTGGCACTGGCCAATTACTGGATCGTCTCGCACCTGCTGCCCATCTTCCGGCGGCTGCAGCGGCAGATCGACGGCATCAACCGGGTGATGCGCGAGCAGCTCTCCGGCATCCGAGTGATCCGGGCGTTCGCCCGGGAACCCTTCGAACGCAACCGATTCGGCGTTGCGAACCAGGCGCTGTCGGACACCGCTCTGGAAGCCGGCCGCTGGCAGGCGCTGATGCTGCCGGTCACCACGCTGGTGATCAATGTCTCCAGCGTCGCGCTGATCTGGTTCGGCGGCTTGCGGATCGACAACGGTCAGATGCAGGTGGGCTCGCTGATCGCGTTCCTGTCCTATTTCATGCAGATCCTGATGGCCGTGCTGCTGGCGACGTTCATGCTGGTGTTGCTGCCGCGCGCGTCGGTGTGCGCCGAACGGATCACCGAGGTGCTGTCCACCACGCCGGGCATCGCCAGCCCGCAGCACCCGGTGCGGCCCGACACCGTTCGGGGCGAGATCCGCTTGGACCGAGCGACATTCAGCTATCCCGGTGCCGATCGCCCTGTGCTGCAGGATGTTTCGCTGACTGCCAGGCCCGGTACCACAACGGCCGTCGTCGGGTCGACCGGTTCGGGCAAGTCGACGTTGATATCACTGATCTGCCGGATGTATGACGTCACCGGCGGCTCTGTTCTTATCGACGGCTTTGACGTTCGCGATTACGACACCGAGCAGCTGTGGTCGGCGATCGGCCTCGTGCCGCAGCGCGGATACCTGTTCTCCGGCACGGTCGCCGACAACCTGCGCTACGGCAAGGCCGACGCGACCGACGAGCAGATGTGGGACGCGTTGCGGGTGGCGGCGGCGGACGACTTTGTCCGTGCCCACCCCGACGGCCTGTCGATGTCGGTCGCCCAGGGCGGCATCAACTTTTCCGGCGGACAGCGGCAACGGTTGGCGATCGCGCGGGCAGTGATCCGCCGGCCGGCGATCTACCTGTTCGACGACGCGTTCTCCGCGCTCGATATGCACACCGATGCACGGGTCCGCTCCTCGTTGCGCGAAGTCTCGGCCGACTCGGCGGTGGTGATTGTCTCGCAGCGCATTTCGACGGTCGCGGAGGCCGACCAGGTCGTCGTCGTCGACGACGGCCAGGTGGTGGGCATCGGCACGCACGAGACGCTGCTGGCCACTTGCGCTACCTATGCCGAGTTCGCCGACTCGCAGTCGCTTGGCGCCGGAGCGGGAGGCCACGGATGACCGCCGAGCCGATGGCGCGTCCGATCCGCGGCGTCATGCAGGCGCCGACGGAGCGGTCGCGCGACTTCAAGGGATCGGCGATCCGGTTGGT
>JBKOYU010000282.1:0-3234 GCA_046725575.1 Actinomycetota bacterium
GAAGTGGACCGCGTGGTGCTCGACATGCTGGCGCCGTGGGAGGTCCTGGATGCCGTCGCCAAAGCCCTTGTCGCCGGCGGGGTGTTGATGATCTACGTCGCCACCGTCACGCAGCTGTCGCGCACCGTGGAGGCGCTGCGCGAGCAGCAATGCTGGACGGAGCCGCGCGCCTGGGAGAGCATGCAGCGCGGTTGGCATGTCGTCGGCCTCGCGGTGCGTCCACAACACACGATGCGCGGGCACACGGCCTTTCTGATCAGCGTGCGCAAGTTGGCGCCGGGGGCCGTCGCCCCAATGCCGCTGCGGCGCAAGCGGCAACTCGGCGGCAGCGTTTAGTCGTCACTGCGCCGCAGTCCGCGGCGGGCCGAGAGCAACTCCATCTCCGGCCGAGATGCCACCAAACGCTCGGCGCCGTCGAGCACCTCGACGACATGCCCTCGATCGGCTGACACCACCGCGATACCGACGTGTGCGCGGCGGTGTAGATCCTGGGCTCCCGTCTCGGCCGCAGACACCGCGAATCTGCGCTGCAGCTCCGCGATCACCGGGCGGACGACAGAGCGCTTCTGCTTCAGCGAGCGCACATCACCGAGCAGTAGATCGAACTCGAGCCAGCCGATCCACATGCCGGCTCAGGGGGTTGGCGTGGCCGTCGGCTGCTGGCCCATCTGAAGCAGCAAGTCCGCGGTCTGCCGGGTCAGCTGCCAGGAGTCCTGCTGCGGGCTGAACTCCATCGGGAACTTCAAGTCCTTGCCGGCCTGCGGTCCGCTGGCCTTGATGGTGACGTTGGCGATGACGCTGCCCAGTTGGTCCTGCGCCCAGGTGAGATCGGTGGCCTCGAACGTCAACGGCGCGTATCCACTGTCGTGCAGCGCCTTGGCGAACCTGTCCAGTGCCGCTGCGTCGGCCGGCGTGCCATATTGCACGAGACCGACCTTGTCGGCGCTGGGGATGTTGGGGTCGGCCAGTCGGCCCATCAGGTCCGTCAGTGTGGTCGCGGGCGGCAACGGCGCCCCGGTCTCCGTCGGCGGCGGGGGAACCGTCGGGGGCCGACCGAGGGGAAAGGGAGTCGGGCTTGGTGCGGAACTCGTGTCGTCGTCACTACAGCCGCTAAGCCCGAGCGCCGCCACGATCGTGGCGGCGCCCAGGACTGCGGCACAGGTGCGATGCACTCGGTCGATCAGCCCGCCGCGGAGAGCAGATTCAGGGCGGAGGCCTTCGAAATCTGCCAGCCAGTCGGGCTCGGCCCGGCCACGAACTGGACGTTCTGAGTGGCGGTTGTGCCAAGCGCAGACGTTGCGGTGACGTCGGCGTTGACCACGCCACCCTGCTGGTCGATGTTGGCGATGTTGAAGGTCAGCGGGAACTTGCCCTCCGCGGCCGCCCTGTTGTAGGCCCGGTCTGCGGCGATGCCCTCGATCCGGCCGATGCCGCCCTGGATGTAGGACGCCTTGCCGGCGAACGAGCCACCGCCGGCAAGGGCCTGCAGGGTCTGCAAGAGCGGAGGCTGCAAATCTGGCGCCGGTGCCTGCGGCATCGGGATGTCCCACACGACCGGTTGCACGGCCGGAGCCGACGACACAGCGGGGGATGCAATGGAAGTCACACCTGCCGCCGCACCGCCCACCACCGCGGCTGCTGCCATGCCGGTAACGAGGGTTTTCAGGGTCACGGTTGTCCTTTCGATCGGCCCAACTCACCAGAGAGGTTAACAGTGTTGCTGGTGTGTCGAATTCCTACACCGCACACAATGGCTGAATCGCCGGTAGCGTTGACGTCGTTACTGCACCAGCTTGCGGTGCGGGAAGGGGCGCAACATGAATGAGTCAGAGCGTTCTGAAGCGTTCGGCACACCGATGTCCAGCGATGATGCCGCCGAGTTGGAAGAGCTGCGTCGAGAAGCCGCGCTTCTGCGCGAGCAGCTGGAGAACGCGGTAGGTCCGCAAAGTGGACTTCGTAGCGCCCGCGATGTGCACCAGCTCGAGGCACGGATCGACTCGCTTGCGGCGCGCAACGCCAAGCTGATGGAAACCCTCAAGGAGGCCCGTCAGCAGTTGCTGGCGCTGCGCGAGGAGGTCGACCGGCTGGGTCAGCCGCCGAGCGGTTATGGCGTGCTCCTGGCCGTTCAGGACGACGACACCGTCGACGTGTTCACCTCCGGCCGCAAGATGCGCCTGACATGCTCGCCGAATATCGACACCAAGTCGTTGAAGAAGGGCCAGACCGTGCGTCTCAACGAGGCGCTGACGGTCGTGGAGGCCGGCAACTTCGAATCGGTCGGTGAGATCAGCACGCTGCGCGAGATCCTTTCCGATGGCCATCGTGCGCTCGTGGTCGGTCACGCCGACGAGGAGCGCATCGTGTGGTTGGCCGAGCCGTTGGTGGCCGCAGCGGATCTGCCCGCCGGCTACGAGGACGCACTCGATGACCTGCGACCGCGCAAACTGCGCCCAGGCGACTCCTTGCTGGTCGACACCAAGGCCGGGTACGCGTTCGAGCGCATTCCCAAGGCCGAGGTCGAGGACTTGGTCCTCGAAGAGGTTCCCGACGTCAGCTACAACGACATCGGTGGCCTCGGCCGGCAGATCGAGCAGATCCGCGACGCCGTCGAGCTGCCGTTCCTGCACAAGGAGCTCTACCGCGAGTACTCGCTGCGCCCGCCCAAGGGCGTGCTTCTCTACGGCCCGCCCGGGTGCGGCAAGACGCTGATCGCCAAGGCGGTGGCCAACTCACTGGCCAAGAAAATGGCCGAGGTTCGTGGCGACGACGCCCGCGAGGCGAAGTCCTACTTCCTCAACATCAAGGGCCCGGAGCTGCTGAACAAGTTCGTCGGCGAGACCGAGCGCCACATCCGGTTGATCTTCCAGCGCGCCCGTGAGAAGGCGTCGGAAGGCACCCCGGTGATCGTGTTCTTCGACGAGATGGACTCGATCTTCCGCACCCGCGGCACCGGTGTGAGCTCGGACGTCGAAACCACCGTCGTGCCACAGCTGCTCAGCGAGATCGACGGTGTCGAGGGCCTGGAGAACGTCATCGTGATCGGCGCCTCCAACCGCGAGGACATGATCGATCCAGCGATCCTGCGGCCCGGCCGCCTGGACGTGAAGATCAAGATCGAGCGGCCGGATGCCGAAGCGGCACAGGACATCTACTCGAAGTACCTGACCGAGGCCCTGCCCGTGCACGCCGACGATCTGGCCGAGTTCGGTGGCGATCGCACCGCCTGCCTGAAGG
>JBKOYU010000197.1:0-3471 GCA_046725575.1 Actinomycetota bacterium
CCCGCAGGTAATGCTCAAAGTGACCTCCTCATGTCTTTTGACAGCTTTCGTCGAGCTCGAGGCGGGCGCGGCGACCTAATGGATAGCGCTCAATGGCGCGGCATCTCACAAGCCGATCACATACCCCGTGGCGGACCGGCAGGGTCACCGTCTACATATACGAGATCTCACGACGCATCCGTGGCCGCAACTGCACTGACCACCTGCCGGCAGCTCTCCGGTCAGACTGCGCCGGGATCGGTGCTTGGGCAGTGAACCCTGCCGGTCCGGCGTGTCGGGACTGGCCCGACTCTCCCATTAGGTGCTCGGGGCCACCTGCAGTCCTGCCGAAGACAGAACAGTGCAAATGGGCTCGACCCCGAACTCGTCGCGGTTGTCGTCGACGAAGGCGACTACTTCTTGTGTTGGCGGTCGAGCGCCGCCCCGAAGAAACTTGCCGCTCTTTTCAGAATTTCGTTGGTTATCTGAGGCCGTGCGGAAGCTGTTCACGATGTAGACGACACGCGTGCGGAGATGCCGGGAAATGCGTTGTGGACCAGTTATCTTCGGTGTCTGTGACGAGTCCTGGGCTGCGGGTGCAGTCGGTGGTGATGCCGTTCGGTGAACGGCAGTCGTGGACACTGGTCGATCGGGATTCGGCGGTGGTCGAGCCGGTCGAGGGGTTCTTGGCGCATCTGCACGCGATCGAGCGCTCACCGAACACGGTGAAGGCCTATGCCCATGATCTGCGGGATTGGTTCGAGTTCCTCGATCAGCGCGGCGTGGTGTGGTCGCGGGTGCGGCTCGAGGACGTGGGCCGGTTCGTGGTCTGGCTGCGTCTGCCGGCATCGGCGCGGGTGGGCAACGTCGCGGTGTTGCCGACCGCGGAGAGCGCGTGCTTGGAGGCGACGGTGAACCGGAAACTATCGGCAGTCTCGGCGTTTTATGAGTTCCATCAACGCCGCGGCGTGGATCTGGGTGATCTGCTGACGACCTGGCAGCGGCGCAAGGCGCATGGTGGATCGTGGCGGCCGCTGTTGGCGCACTTGGGGTCTCGGCCGGAACGCAGCAGGCGGATCCGGTTACGGGACGAGCGGCGCATCCCGGACACGCTGGACGCGGAGCAGATCGCGGCGATCGTAGCGGCCTGTGATCGGCTGCGGGACCGGTTCCTGTTTTCGCTGCTGGCTGCATCGGGGCTGCGGGTTGGTGAAGCATTGGGGTTGCGGCACAGCGACATCGACGCCGCAGGGCGGCTGGTGACTGTGGCGCCGAGGGTGAATGCGAATCGGGCGCGAGCCAAGGGCGGAGGTCGGCAGGTGCCGGTGCCGGGCGCGGTGATCCGGCTCTACGCCGATTATCTGCACAGCGAGTACGGCGAGCTGGACAGCGACTACGTGTTCGTCAACTTGTGGTCAGCTCCTATCGGGTGTCCGTTGACGTATGCCAGCGTCTACGATCTGGTCTGCCGACTGCGGGAGCGGACCGGCATCATGTTCGGGCCGCACACTTTTCGCCACACGTATGCGACAGAGTTGTTGCGCCGCAAGGTGCCGGTCGAGGTGGTGCAGCATCTGTTAGGGCACGCGTCGATTGCTACGACCAGTGACGCGTACGCGCATCTGAAGGTCGAGGACGCCCGGCGCGCGTTGGTAGCCGCGGGGTGGCTGGCCGACCGGGACGGGTCGTGAGCGTCGAGGCGCTGGCGGCGCCGATCGAGTCCGGCTGGGTTGCGCGTTTGGATGCGGCGGTGCGTGCGGAGTTCCGGGCCGAGGTGCTGGTGCCCGCCGTGGCGGATCCGATTCTCGGATCGCCCGCGTGCGCGGTGCCCGGGTGTGTGCGTTCGAGCCGCTACGCCGGGCTGTGCCCGGCCCATCTGGGCCGGTGGAGAAAGGCTGGTCACCCGGACCGGCATGCGTGGGCAGCGACCGCTGATCCAGAGGTGATGGGTTACCGGCCGTTGCAATCGTGCCTGGTTCCCGGTTGCGGCTTCGGGCAGCATCGGTATCGGTTGTGCTACATGCATTCTCGTGCCTGGGACAAGGCCGGACGCCCGGCGGTAGATCAGTGGACGCCGAAGTTGGCCGGCACACCGGCAGCGGTGTGCGCCATCCCGGGGTGCGCGTTGTGGGCCGAACTGGACGCGGGCTGGTGTCATTCCCACCACCGGAGGTGGAGACTGCGTGGTCGCCCGTCGTCAGCGGAGTTCATCGCCTACTGCGCCAGCTACGGCGAGGACCGCTTCGACCTGCGGCCGCTGCGGCCGCAGCTGCGGCTGGAGATCCAGTACGCGCTGCAATGCCGGGTCGACGTCAACCGAACCCGCACCACGCCGCGATCGATCAAGCCCCTGCTGGATCACTTGTCCGCAAGTGGAGTCGAGTCGCTGCTGGATCGTCCGCTCGACGAATGGCTGGCCGGACTGCCGGCCGCGGCAGCGCTCCACACGCCGCGCGCGTTCCTCGGTTACGTGATCGAGTGCCTGCTCGACCTGCACGACGGGGCCGGCTGGGACAGCGAGTACCAGCGTGACGTGTGGCGGCTACGGCGGCTCGGCTTATCCGGCCACGACGGTGCCCGGCTGGATTTCACTGCGGTGCACCCAGTCTGGCTGCGAGAGCTGGCCAAACGATGGTGCCGGTGGCGCATGTCGTGCGGAGTCGGGCTGGGGCAGCTACGCAGTGATCGCCTCGCGCTCGTTCGTTTGTCGCAGTTCATGCCCGGACTAGCGAGCTCGTCGGGGCCGGGCGCGCTCGACCGGGCGGCACTGGAGGCCTACCTGGCCCGACTGGCCGTTGAGATCCCACACCCGAAGACCCGCAGCGCCGAGATCGGCTGTGTGACCGGGTTTCTGCATGCCGTTCGCCAGCACCGGTGGGCATCGCTGCCGGCCGAGGCGCAGCTGTATCCCAGCGACCAGCCCCGCCGCGACGAGACACCGGCACCGCGGGCGATTCCCGAGTTCGTCATGGGCCAGCTGGAAAGCCCAGCCAACCTCGACCGGATCAGCGACCCGCGGATCCGGCTGCTGGTGGAGGTCCTCATCCGCACCGGCCTGCGCATTGGCGACGCCACCCGGCTGGCGTTGGACTGTCTGGTCCGCGACCCGCAGGGCGCGGTCTATTTGCGCTACCGCAACCACAAGATGCGCCGCGACGCGGTGGTGCCCATCGACGACGAACTCACCACCATGATCCAGGCGCAGCAGGAGCGCACCCGGCAGCGGTTTCCAACCACCGCCGTGTTGCTGCCGCGCAGCAGCGCCAACCCCGACGGACGGCTGCCCATTCCCACCGCGACGTTCCACCTCCAGCTCGGGCAGTGGCTCGAAACATGTGGTGTCACAGATGAACTCGGTCAGCCAGCGCATGTCACCGCTCATCAGTTCCGGCACACTGCAGCCACACGATGGATCAACCATGAGGTGCCGCAGGAAGTGGTCCGACGCCTGCTCGACCACACCAGCCACACCATGACCGCCGTGTATGCCCG
>JBKOYU010001110.1:0-6306 GCA_046725575.1 Actinomycetota bacterium
CATCAGCTGCGGTCAAGGTCAGCTCCCATGCGTATTTACGCATCTATCGCCAGATATCTGGATCACAGCCGCGACTGTACTGTGACCCGCGCCTCGGTGCAAGTCCCTGTCTGATGGTCGATAGGGCTTGCTACCGTCTGCCGCATGCCTGCCCGTCCGCATCGCACGGTCGACCGAGTCGTAGAGATCCTCGAGACCGTGTCGTTGAGTCCGCGCGGCGTGACCTTGGCCGAGCTGGCAGCCGCCCTGGGTGCGGCGAAAAGCTCGGTGCAGGAGCTGACGAACGGACTTCTCGCCCGCGGCTATCTCATCGAGAGCGAGCGCCGGTTCCACCTCGGACCGGGGCCGTTCATCCTCGCCGCGCGCGCGAACAAGCTGGCAGCGCTATCACTTGATCACGAGTTCGTGGCCGAGTTGGCCAAGGTGCTCGGTTGCACTGTCCTCGTCGGGGTGCGCGTCGGGGACGCCATCGTCTTCACCGACCTTGTGGGCGAAGAGTCCCCCAGCCTTACGTTCGTTGCGCGCACCCACGCGCGTCGCCCCCTCTATACGAGTGCCGCGGGGAAGACCCTCCTCGCCAACGTCCCCGACGACGAGATGTACCGTCTCCTCGATCTGGCCGGCCCCGAGCAGGCAGGAGACGTCCGACAGTTCCTCGCCGAGCTCCCCGAAATCCGTTCGCGCCGACTGGCTTTCAACCGCGGAATCACGTTGGGGGACGCGTTCGCCGTGGCCACTCCCCTGCTGGCGCCCGACGGCAGTCTGATCGCGGCGATCAGTGCAGCCGTCGACGCGTCACACGCGGACCGTCTCGACGACATCGGTGAAGAGCTCAAGAACAGCGTTGCCGCCCTCGGCCCGAAGTATGGGCTCAACACACGCTGAAAACCGGCGGTACGCCAGACCCATAGATTCACCAAATGAGAATCCCGCGAAAACTCCTCAATCGAGTTCGCCGAACCGTGGATGAACCCGGAGCCGATCAGCAGTCGCGCTTCACAAACCGAAAGCGCTCACCAGAACTCGTTGGCCGCGATGGCGTGTGCGGCTGGGCCGGACTCGTAGGTCAGGTCAGGCCACGACGTGGACGCGCGACGGCGGCCATTGTCCGGCCGGACCGAACGGCCATGGGTGCCGGCCGTTACCTCAACCAGCTGTCTCAGACTTTGGCTAGCGTGTCTTCGCGCTGACGGCTTTGACCATCAACCGCAACGCCTGTCGTCGGATCGCGGCCTTGGCACGGTCACGTCCACTCACCGGTACTGGTAGCCGCGCCGTGCCGAGACGGGGGAACAGCGCAAGCGCGTTCGTTCTGTCGATCGCCGCACGACCATCGGCGTCGATGTTCGGATACGTCTCGAGTCCCACGGCGAAGTACTGGCCTGCCGTGGTGGGCGCGAACGGCCAGTCCGAGCCGAAGGTGATGTGGCCCGGCTTGGCGAATGCGAGCAGGGTCGGAAGCGCGGCTGCGCTCGACGACAGTGCCGTGTCGAAGTAGAAGCTCGAGAAATCACCAAGGCTGTCGGCCGGACTGCGGCCTGTGTCGCCCATGATCGCGACGGCCATCCGATGTGAGGCATAGGGTACGAAGCCGCCGGCGTGGCTGAGGATGAACTTGATGTTCGGGTACCTGCGACGAATGCCGTTGCGCACCAATAGATATGCGGCACGGGTGGTGTCGAGCAGGAAGTCGGCGGCGAAGGGTGCGACCCCGGGCACCGTCGGACCGGGCAGATCGGCCGGATGAATGAACACCACGGCCAAACGAGCATCGAGCGCGGCGAACAGGTCATCCTGGCCGTCCTGGCCGAGGTAGACGCCGTCGTTGTTGGCCAGCAGCACCACCCCGTCGGCATTGAGATCGTCGAGCGCGCGCACCGTCTCCGCGACCGCCTCGTCGATATGCGGCATCGGGACGGTGGCGAAGAATCCGAACCGGTCAGGCTGGGACACGACGAGGTCGGCGGCGTAGTCGTTGAGATCGCGGGCCAGGGCGGCGGCATCTGCCGTGTGGGGCATGAACGTCGTGCCCGGTGTGGACACCGACAGGATGGCGGTCCCGACGTTGAGTTCGGCCATCGTCTGTAGCGATCCGTCCGGACTCCAGTCAGGCAAGGCGCGACCACCGGCTTCATCAATGCCCGCACGGCGCAACGCCTTTCGGTAGTCGAGCGGGATCATGTGGTGATGGGTGTCAATACGCAGCATGGGCAATCCTCAGTTGTCGGATATGCCGGCGCCCGCCAGGGCGGGAACAGTGTCTTCACGGTGGACCAGCGACTGGGCGCCGAACTTGAACATTGCGAGCCTGTCGATGATGGTTTGGCCTTCCGGGGTGTGGCCCCAGATGCTGATGCCTTGATGCGTCGTTGGCTCCCAAGTCTTTTCGTCGACGACAATCGGGTTCCAACCGACTTCCCACTCAAACCCGGACGGCGTCATCGCGTAGTAGGACAGCTCCTTGTCGTTGGTGTGCTGACCGACGCCGAGCGCCATGTCGAAGCCGAGTTCTTTGACCCGACGATAGGAGGCGGTCATGTCGTCGAGGTCGGCGACCTGAATGTTCAGGTGCTGGACGCGAGTGCGGATCGGGTTGACGGGCAGCCGGTTCACCGCGGCGATCGCCACAGAGTGGTGGCGCTGGTTGACGCGCAAGAAACGGATCTTGAGCTTGACGCCGCTGATCGTTTCGTCGATGTAGTCCGACAGCCGCGCGTCGAACACCGTGTTGTAGTAGCCGCGCATCTGATGCGGCTTCTTCGTCGTGATCGCGACGTGTCCCATCCCGGATTGCCCAGTCACGAAGCCGCCGCCGACGCGCATGTCCAGCGGCGTATCGCTGGTACGTGCGCGGGTGAAGATCTCCTGCGCCAACCCATTCGGTCCCGGAAAACGCACAAGGCGCTCGACACCTCGCAGTGCGGCCTGTTCCGCGCTTCCTTCGGTGACGGGAACGCCATGCCGGGTTACCCGGGCAAGGATTTCGTCGAAGGTGTCATGATCGTCGAGCTGCCACCCGAGTGCGATGGCGTCCTCGGCTGGTCCGCGCTGCAGCAGGAACCGGCATTCGTTGTCGTCCAAGCGGAATCGCATGACGTCGGGCGGCGTCTCGTCGATATGCATGCCGATGGCGTCGCGGCCGAATCGTCGCCAGTCGGCGAATTTGTCGGTCTCGATGACGATGTAGCCGAGGTGGACGTTGCCGAAGACGTCAGGCATGGGCGAGCTTCGACTCTGCGTTGAGGAACTCGGTGACCAGCTGGTTGAACAGGTCAGCGCGTTCCCACTGCATCCAGTGGCCGGTGTGTGACGTCATTACCAATTCGGCATTGGGCATCGTGTTTAGCAGCATCGGCCCACCCGCCGGGCGGTTGACCTTGTCGTCGCGCCCCCACAGCACCAGCGTCGGGGTTCGCAGTGTTTTGAGGCGGCTGTCGCGGGTGAGGTCCATGCGCCACAGCGTGCGCAGCGCGGTGGGGCCCGACGGGCGGCGCAGCGGCGGGTTGGCCACCACTTCCGGGTCGGTGGAGGCTTGGTAGCGCATGTCGATCAGCTGGTCGGGCACCGAAGCGCCGTCGTAGACGAGGTATGTGCGGATGAAGGTTTCGAGCTTGTCGCGGCTGGGTCCGTCGCCGCTGTAGTAGGACATGAGGCTTTTCAGGCCGGCGGTCGGGACGCCCCGCGTCGTCCCGATTCCGCCGGGTCCCATCAGCACCAGCTTCCCGACGCGGTGCGGAGTATCGAGGGCGAGGCGCAGTGCCGCGGCACCGCCGTACGAGTTGCCGATCAAGTGGGCGGTATTTATCCCGAGTTCGTCGAGCAGACCGCGGATCATGTCGGCCAGATAGCCGAACGGGTCAGCCTGATCGACGCCCTTCACCGATCGGCCGTACCCCGGCAAATCTGGCACGATGACCCGAAAGCGCTGTGCGAGCGCGTCGATGTTGCGCGAGTAGTTGGACACACCCGATGCGCCGGGGCCGCCGCCGTGGAGCATCACTACGGCTGGGCCGCTGCCGGTTTCAGCGGCGAAGACCGGTTTCCCGTTGACGATGAAGGTGTGTTGGGTCAGGTTGGCGGTCGTCATGCGGATACTCCAGTCTTGATGGGCGTGATTGCGGGAGGCGCGGGCAGCTGCTGCCCGGATTGGCTTGCGGCGTAGATGAATCCATCGGGGCGGACGACGACCGCGGCGGCCTTCCTGCGCCGCAGCCAGCGGACAAGGGTGGGTTCGCTGATTCGGATCGTCGGCACGCCCAGCTCGGTCCACGCATGCGAGCCTGCCAGCGATTCACCGGTGTGCAGGATGGCCCACTGTCCGCCGAGGACGTCGTCGAGCCGAACGGTGGCGCCCCCATCGCCCTTCACCCACGGTTGCGGGATCTGCCAACCAACAGCGGGGTGACCTTCTGCAGCGAAGAACCCCTCCTCGTATCGGGCGTCGGGAATCCACGTCATTTTCACAAGACCAGCGTCCAACCCGGGCACTCGCGTCAGCGCATGGAACAGGTGATTACGCATGGCGGCGATGACGCGGTTGCGCTCGGTGATGATCCGGCCGACGAAACATGCGCGGCGGGTGACCTCGGTGACGTGCGGTTTACGTTCGGCTTGATACGAGTCGAGCAGCGAGTCCGGCGCCTGACCCCTGAGCACAGCGGCGAGTTTCCAGCACAGGTTCGCCACGTCGCGCACCCCGGCGGACATGCCCTGGCCGATCCACGGCGGCATCGCGTGCGCGGCGTCCCCGGCCAGGAAGACCCGCCCCACCCGCCACCGCTCGGCGACCCGGACGTGGTGGCTGTAGATCACGGCTCGCAGAATCTTGACGTGTTCGGGCGTAATGCCCTGATCGCCCAAGACCTTCCAGATTGACTCGTCGCTTACGAGCTTCTGTTCATCCTCGTCCGTACGGGCGGGGTACTCCCATCGGTGATGACCGAGTGGGGTCGGGCAGTCGACGGTGGGACGGGCTGGGTTGCAGTGGAACCGCAGCCGGTCGTAGGTGTCCCACTCCTTCAGCACCTTGGTGTCGATGACGACCCATCGCTCGGTGTAGGTGCGGCCTGAATAGCCCACACCCAACTGACCGCGGGTGGGCGACGAACCGCCGTCGGCGGCGATCACGTAGGACGCACAGAACCGCTTGAAGGTGTCGGTGCGCAGGTCGGCCAGCATCAGCTCGACCTCGTCGCCCTTGGTCAGGACACGCAGGCATTCGTGCTCGAGCAGTATGTCGACATTTGAGAAGCGGGCGACGCCCTCGCGCAGCACATGATCGACCGCAGGCTGATAGAGGAACTGCTGCGGGGGATGCCCGGACCCGCGCGACGTGATCTTCAGGTCGATGAACGGCACCCCGTCGGCGTCAACGAAGTTCAACGGACGATCGGGCAGCATGTCCTGCTGGAGGCGGTCTGCCAGGCCGACGGACTGCCATACCCGCATGACTTCCTCGTCGGTGGAGATCGCCCGGGCGCGACCGTATACATCTGGATCACGCTCGACCACAAGCACTTTCAGGCCGAGTTGGCCCAAAAGGTTCGCGGCGGTGGCGCCGGTGGGCCCGTAGCCGATCACCGCCACGTCATAGGTGTCTGCAGTGCTCACGTTTCGCTCTCATCGTCGCGGGGCTTGTTCTGTAGTGATCGCTACGGTACCGTAGTGATCACTACGGAGTCAACACCCCGAATCGAGGAGCGGAGATGGCAGAGGAGAAGCCGGCGGCCCGCCGCAAGCGAGCGGACGGGGAACTGTCGCGCGAACGCATCCTCGACGCCGCCACTGAGATCGCCGCCGAGCGCGGCTACGAGGGCACCAGCATCGCGTTGGTCAGCAAGAAGTGCGGATTGCCTGCGAGCTCGATCTATTGGCATTTCAAGGACAAGGACGACTTGATCGCCGCGGTGATCGAACGCAGCTTCGCCAGCTGGCTGGCGGCATGGCATGTCCCGGATGAGGGTGACGCGCCCGACCGCATGAAGGGCATGGCGTTGGAGATCGCCAAGGCGCTGCTAGACTCCCCTGATTTCATCCGCCTCGGGCTGATGCTGGCACTCGAGCGACGACCGGTCGAAGCACGGGCACGGGCGATGTTCCTCCAGGCCCGCGCGCAGGCGTACGGCCAACTCATCGATGTCTTCGGCGAACTAACGCCGGACCTCACCGGTGCCCAGACGCGCCAGTTGGCCACCTATGCGTTGGCCGGCGCCGACGGCCTATTCATCGCGAAGGAGATCGGTGGCGACTCGATGGACCTGGTCGCCCTGTTCGAAATGCACGCCCGCGTTCTGTACGACACCGCGC
>JBKOYU010000103.1:0-1442 GCA_046725575.1 Actinomycetota bacterium
ACTCCGCCCTTCAACGACAGCAGCGCGATGCGATAGCAGCCCCGCAGCGGCCGCTGCACCTGGGCGACCAGGCTGTTGTGTCGATTGACCTTGGGGCTTTCCCCGAGGTTGATCAGCTTGAACGAGACGAGGTACAGCCACTTGCGCCAGCCTTGCGACGGCGCCCGCTTGGGCTGGCCCAGCAGCGCGACTGTCGACAGGTCGAGGTACGGCGGCGGATCGTCCTGCTGCGGCACCAGCGGGCGCGACGCATAACCCAGCGGCAGCCCGTTCGGCGGCGTCGGCACCGCCTCCGCCGGCACCGCCTCCGCCGGATCGCTGAACCGCTGCTGTGCGCGAAAGCCCGCCTGCTGGTCAGACAACGGCTAATCCCCTCTCATTTAGCGGTTCGTCGCGGCGAGCCGGTCAGCCCACCCCAGCGTACGAATGCAACCCGACGGTCACCAGATTGATGAAGAACAGGTTGAACACCATCGCGACGAATCCGACGACGTTGATCCAGGCCGCCTTCTTGTCGCGCCAACCCGCCGTCGAGCGCGCGTGCAGGTACGCCGCATAGACCACCCACGCGATGAATGACACCGTCTCCTTGGGGTCCCAGCCCCAGTACCGGCCCCACGCTTCCTCGGCCCAGATCGCGCCGAAGATGACGCCGAACCCGAACACCGGGAACGCGAAAATGGTTGTGCGGTAAGCGATGCGGTCCAGCGTCTGCGCGTCGGGCAACCGCTGCACGATGCGATGCGTGACGCTGTCGGGCCCTGGCTGGCCGAGCGGCGACATCTTGAGCAGAAACAGGATGCTGGCCACGCCCGCCACCAGGAACACCCCCGAGCCGAGGCTGACCACGGACACGTGGATCGGCAGCCAGTAGGACTGCAGCGCCGGCATGACGGGGGCCGCGTTGGTGTAGAGCCAGCGACCCGACACGGTCAGCAGGATCAGCACCGGAACGAGCACGAACACCCACAGCGCACGGAATTGAGGCCGGCGCAGCACGATCGCGGCGGCGACCAGACCCGAGAAGCACGTCAGGTTGATGAACTCGTACATGTTGCCCCACGGCACCCGCGCCGTGGCGAGGCCGCGCAGCACGATGCACGTCAGCAGCAGCCCGATGCCGACGTAGACCAAAGCCAGGCCGGCCTTGCCGACGCGTTCGTCGATCGGGGGTTTCGGTGCATCGGCGACGACGCCCGGGGTGGCGCTGTCCGCGCCGACCGTGGCTCCGACGAGTTCGCGGGCTTCGGCCTTGCGGCCACGGGTGTACGCGAGCTCGACGGCGAGCAGCAGCAGCGCGCCCACCAGCACTACCACCGACGAGGTGAAGGCCCAGTCGGAGTAGCGGGCCAACCCGATGTCGACGTGCTCGGTATTCATGCCTCGACTCCCGCTCGCTCCCGTCCTCGCTCGTCCCTCGCTGCGATCCTCACTCGCGATCG
>JBKOYU010000214.1:0-8735 GCA_046725575.1 Actinomycetota bacterium
CGCTCACGCAGTTCTGGGCCACCGCGCTGAGCATTTGGAGGATCGCTGCGAGCACGAGCGGTTCCCGGCTCCCGTAGCGGCGGATCTGAGCACATCCCACGTGAAGGTAGGTCTCAAATCCCGGATACGGAAGCCACACCAATATTTCGCCCGAACTGTCGCGCCGAACGTCGTCGGTCAGCGCGCGCGACGCCAATACCGACTCGATCGCGGAAACGTGGTGCACAACTTGGATTCCGGTGTAGGGGTCGTTGATTGCTGGCGACAGCGCCCGCAACGCGATGTCCACCATCTGACGTAGTCCGAATCTGATGTCCTGCTGGAGTGTGCGCTCAAACCCGATGTGCACGTGCCGCAGAACTCGTTGCAGCACATCGTGTTCCGGCGTTCGCACCCCGCCTGTGCGCCAGCACCAGCCGAGAAGACCGCCGGCGGTGATGTAATCACCGACGAATGTGGTCAGCTGCACGGAGTGCCCAGTAGTCGCCGCGATTTCGGCGATGTCGTCCACGTCGACTGTCTGTAGATAGCCGGACTTGGGCGCCAGCAACGGGATGGCACCGTCGGCTGGTTCTGGCCGCACTACGGGCGCCGCGTCGGGTGAACACGGAAGTGGAAAGAGTTCGTCCACCAGCGCGAGCGTGCGGCTCTGAACGCCTTCCATGATCGTGTCGATCTGTATCGAGTGCACCAGGTGGTGCAGGAAGTAGATGAGGGCGCCGATGCTGATGAACGCCAGTGCGAGCGACCCGGTGACCGCGACCTTGGGCACGAACTCCCCGCCGCCGGCATGCTCACCGACGGTGAGGAGCCCACCGGTGGCGTACGCGAAGGTGCAGACGAAGATCGCAAGCACCACTTGGTTGGGCACATCGCGCAGGAACGTGCGCAGCAACCGCACCGAGAACTGGCTTGACGCAATCTGTAGTGACAGGACTGTCAGCGAGAAGACGATCCCTGTGGTGGTGATCATCGTGGCGGACACGACGATGAGCACCCCTCTGGCATCGGCCGCGGTGCCCTGGAACATCAGCTTGTCGATCAGCGAGCCATCTTTGACCCGGATCATCGACAGCAGGGCCCCGGCGCCAAGGCCGATCACGATGCCAAGCGTCGGCAGGACCCAGTAGGCGCCGTGCAGGTATTCCCTCACGCCGCTGCGGCGGCTCAGCAACGTAGTTCTCGCCACGGACTAAGCATGCACCGGAAGCGGGTGCCGGACGCGGCGTTTGCCTCAGTAGGAATCGTGCAGCCGCATCCACTCGTACTGCGGTGTCGTCGTACTACAAGAAGGTTTACGACCGACTGTGACGCTCCGCCCTACCGGCTTCGCAGCGCATCGATGACCGCGGTGACGGCAGAACTTGGCCGTCCCGGCAGCCGAGCTACGAGCACCCTCCGTCGTTCAGCGGGCGCCGCATCCTCAACGCGGATGACCTGAACCCCGTCGGGAAGGACCGAAGACAGGCTGGGCGGTACCGTGGTCAGCCCGCAACCCGCGGCGACCAGCTGCAGTTTCGTCAGCCAATCCCTCGCGGTGTGCGCAACCCTCGGACGCCCAGCCAGTCCCGGCCACACCCCCAGCAGGGGCTCGCCCCCAACCGATGGACTCGCGACCCAGTCAACCCCTTCGAGTTCGGCAGTACTCACCACGCTGCGGCCGGCGAAACGGCCTGTCGCGGGTGCGGCAACCGCAAGTGTGTTCTCGTCGAGGACAACCGTGACGGGCGCGGGCAGTTCGTCGATCCTCTCCTTCCAGTTCCCGCTCCGCCGGGGCGATCTCGTCGAGGATCACACGCGCATGCCGAAGCAGAATCAGACCTTCCTTCGTCAACCGCACACCGCCGGCGCGCCGTTCGAACAGCGGCGAGCCGGCCTCCCGCTCGAGGGCGGCGACCTGACGGGACACCGCGGACTGCATGACAGGGTCGTGTAGTTGCGGCACCACGACCGTCGTCACCAATCGGACCCGATCGGTCCATGCCGACAACGCGCCCAGCGACGTCAGGCACTCGGGATTGTCGAACGCGATGCGCTCGATCCCCAGCACTGGGGGCACCTCCCGCTTGCGGGGGGATGACGAGAACGGACCGTCGTCGATGCCCCGAGCCCACGCCTTCAGCGTCGCCGCATCCAAGTTGGGCTCCATCACCGGCATGGTCATCCCGATTCGCACGACGGCGATTCTGGCATGGCTGGCAGCATGAATCCCATGGCAAGGCGCCTACCTGAGTTCCGGCTGCGCGCACCGACGGCCGAATTGCTCGCCCTGCCCTGGGACCTGCCGCTGTCGCAGTGGACTGTTCCGGACGTTCCGCTGCGCGATATCGCGGTGGGCCCGAGCCGGCATCTGGTCAAATTCGTCGAAGCCGACGGCGCGCTCTGGGCGGTCAAGGAACTCCCGCCGCGCATTGCCGACAAGGAATACGGGGTGTTGCGCGGGCTCGAGGACATGGGACTGCCCGCGGTGCGCCCTGCCGGGCTAGTTCGGCAACCCGGGTTCGACTCGGCGATCTTGGTCACCCGTTACCTGCAGGGCTCCTGGCAGTATCGGCGCCTGTTCCGGCGGCTGCCGCCCGATCAGCCAAAGCACCGGGCGCGGCTGTTCGACGCGATGGCCAATCTGATGGTCGAACTGCACCGCCACGGCGTCTTCTGGGGAGACTGCTCGCTGGCCAACACGCTGTTCACGCGCGATGGCCAGATCGTGCAGGCGTCGCTGGTCGACGCCGAGACCAGCGAGGTGCATCCATCGCTGTCCGACGGCCAACGCGAGCACGACATGCAGATCCTGGTCGACAACGTCGCGGCAGGCATGCTCGATCTCGCCGAGCAACTCAACCGGACGGAGCTCGAAGACACGCTGATCGACGAAGCCGAGGACATTCACCGCCGCTACGAGCAGCTCTGGGAGATCCTGCATGCCGAACCGGTTTTTGGGCTCTCGGATCGATACCGGGTCGAGGGCACCATCCGCCGGCTCAACGAGCTCGGCTTCGCCGTCGATGAAATCGCATTGCATCCGGTCAATTCCGAAACCGACCAGCTGCGGCTACACGTCGCCGTCGGCGACCGCCGCTATCACGCCGAGCACCTGCGCGCCCTCACCGGATTGGACGTCGGCGAAGGGCAGGCCGGCATCCTGCTGGGCGACCTGCACACCTACCAGGCGCTGCTGTGCCAGGAGGCCGGCCACGACGTCGACGAATCAACCGCCGCCCGTCTATGGGTAATGGAGGTCGCGACACCGGAGATGCACCGGGCACACGCCGCGGTCAAAAACACCGGCACGCCGATACAGGCCTACTGCGACCTGCTCGAGGTGCGCTGGCTACTCAGCGAACGCGCCGGCCACGACGTCGGCACCGAACGGGCTTTGGCCGCACTCGCCGGCGGCGTCATCCCCACCGATTCCGCGGCGAAGATGGCTGTGGCCGAGATTCCGACCGCGCCGATGCCCGCGATCGAGCTCGAGGAACCGTAATCCCCGGCCACGGCCGTGACGTCTAGTCGGCTGACGGGCGGATCCCGACAACGCGCAGCAGTTCCGGGCGCCGCATCGCAAGACCGACCCACATCAGCACGCCCAGGTACACCGCGAACAGCGTTTGGGAGAACAGCGGGGCCTCGACGCGCATGTTGGCCGTGACCGCACCGCCTAGATACGCCGTGATGCCGAGCGCGCCCAGCACTGCGGTACGCGGGAGTACGTACACGACAACACAAGCGGCCAGCACGATTCCCATGACCAGCGCCTCGCCGGCCGGGAATCCGAGGGCCTGCGTGCCCTCCTTGACCTGCGGCAGACCGGCGAGCTTGCCGGCCGCGTCGAAGGCCAGGAATGCGGTTACGAGGACACTGATGATGATTCCGGCCTTTCGGGCCTTGGATGGCCGGTCGGCGCGCTCGGGACCCGTGCGGACTGTGTCGGTGGCGATGACGCTCATGATGCTGCTCCCTGCTGTTGTCGAGACGGTGACGCGAAGACAGACCGAGGCCGAACCGGAAAATCATCGCGTCGCCACGACTGGCAGCATGAACCCATGGCGATCACCACCAGCTCCATCGCGCACGTCCGGCTTACCGTCACCGACATCGAGCGGTCGCGGCAGTTCTACGAGAGCGTGTTCGGCTGGCCGGTGTTGATCGAGGCACCCGAGAGCGCCGACACAGCAAACAAGGAGGCGCTCAGCTTTCTGTTCGGCGGCGTGATCTACGACCTCGGCGGGACGCTGATCGGCCTTCGGCCCGTCGCCGCCGATCGGTTCCACGAGGACCGCTGCGGACTGGACCACCTGGCGTTCCGCGTCGCCAGCAGGGCCGAATTAGAGGACGCTGCAAAGCATCTCGACGACCTCGGGGTCGAGCATGAGCCGATCAAGGACATCGGCCCGTCCTACATTCTGGAGTTCCGCGACCCCGACAACATCGCGCTGGAGCTCACCGCCCCGAAGTAGTCACGCCTGGCTGAGGCGGACGACGCCGCTCCAGGTCTTGCCGCCCGGATTACGCGGATCCGGTTGGGGTAGCCAGGCCAGAAACCGCATCCACCGGGGCAGCCGATCGAATCGGTGCGCCACGGTAAAGACCGATACCACTTCGACGGCCTGCCAGCCGAGGTCTTCGAAGTAGGCCACGCCATTGGCGGGCGCGAATTTGAACGGCGCGCTTTGCATCAGGCCTCGGGTCTTCTTGTTCATCCGCTTCCGTAGTCCCGGGCTGGCGAAATCGAGCATCCACCACGCGACCTCGGGCCGTTTGAACGCCGCCGACAAGGTGTCGACGTCACTGGCTTCCAGATACATCAGCAGACCCTCGGTCAGCACAAGGGCCTTCGTCACGCCCGCAAGCTCCTCGTCCAGGAACGCTGTGCGCGGGGCCGGGTCGGCGAGGTCGACCGCATGTCGGGTCAACCGGCACCGCGGTGTCTCGTCGGCAAGCGCTTGCTCCTTTTCGGCGAGCAGCGCCGGCAAGTCAGCCTCGACCCAGGTGAAATCCTGCGGCAGGTCCAGCCGGTACGGCCGGGTGTCCAGCCCTGCTGCCAGGTTCAGCACCTTGTCGCAGCCATCGCCGATGGCGTCGATGATGACGTCGTCGATGATCTTGGTGCGGGCCACCAGCCACCAGCCGTTGCGAATCGATGGAGGTGCTGCGGCAACGATCGCACGGCCGCGCTCCCCGGCAAGCCGGTCGGCGAGTGGATCGTGGAACAGCGCGTCGGGGCGTGCCGACTCCACCGCCCGGTAGGTCGCAACCCAGCGCGCCGTGTCGGAAACATGGGAAATGAGGGGATCTGTCGCCACACTGCGAGTCTTGCTCACGGCACTGACGTCGCAGCGGGCGGATCCTTGTGTGCCTTGATCGGATCTGCCGACGGCGGCGCGAATATGTTGCCCCGCATGCCACCCCGGAAGGTCCGAACCGCCACCAAACACCAGGTGCTCAGTAGTCCTACGTAGGCGATCGCGGCGGCAATACGAAACGCCGGCAGACCCGTGTGGACGGCCAGCTGCGTGGTGCCCGTGACGAAGGTGCCCACCGGGAAGGTCAGACTCCACCATGTCAGCGCGAACGGCATGCCGCGCCGGGCGGTACGGACTGTCAGCGACGTCGCCAACGCGATCCACAGCACCGCGAATCCCCACACCGGAACGCCGTACAAGATCGCAAAGACGCCCATGCCGTCTGCCAAGTGCGGGTCAACGGCAAGCGCTGCGTTGGTGCCGAGAAGCCCTGCGGCCGTGATGGACTGGCCAAGCGGACCAAGCACGATCCACAGCGTCGGCACACGGGCGGTGCCCGACGTGCCGTAATGCGCGAGGCGACTCCACACCATCGTGATGATGATGAGCGACGCGACGAGTGACAGCCCGAACATCGCATAGCAGCCGTAAAGCATGGTTTGCCTGCCCGTGCCTGGCGCCATGTGCGGGATCAGCAGCGCGCCCGTCGCCGCCGACACCATCGGTGGCACCACCGGCATCAGCCAGCCGCCGAAAGCGGCGTCGGCCTCGACGCGGTACTGAGTGAACATCAAATACGGGATGCTTATCGCGGTGAAGAGCCCGCCGAGCGTGCCTGCCGTCCACAGCACCCAGTCGAGGTCGACGGCCGCCCGCTCGCCGATCAGATCCTTGCCGACCAGGACCGCTCCGGCGCCGACCGTGAGCAACGCCATCGGGGCCGCGCCGTAAAAATGCCCCATCTGCGGGTTGTACGCGTGACTGCGCGCCACGGTCGGGTTGCGCACCCAATGTGCCACCACCGCGACGATGAGCATCACCAGCCATACCGTCGTCGCCACCCACACCGCCTCGGCGAACACCCGCAAACCCGGGACGTGCAGCGGCAACGTCGCACCCGCCGTGGCCACGATGCCGGTGCCCATCACCGAGGCGAACCAATTAGGGCCCAGAAAGCTCAGAGGTCGCTGCCGGTCAGTCGTCACCATGTCGCCATCATCTCGTGCCACGGTGACGTGCTACGGGGGTTTTCCCCCGGCAGGCTCTCGGGAAAACGCTGTGTCGCAGGTCGCCTGCGGTCCATAGGTTGAAGGCATGGTCGTAGTCACCGACACGAGTCCCGATGCCACCCCGGCACCCGCTGCCGTCGACGGCGCAGCCGCAGCACCCGTCCGCAACATCGGCGTTGTGCCGACGGCCTCCTTGCTCACGGGCGCGGCGATCGCGACGGTGTGGTTCTGGATTCCCTTGACAATCTTGATCATTGGCATCTCGTCGATCCCCAGCGGCATCGGCTTCGCCTTGTCGGGGGTGGTATTCGTGTACCTGATGCGCGGCGTCGAACACGTCGAACGCCTGCGCAGCGAGGCGGTATTCGGCCTCGGCATCGGCGTTCCGCCACGACGAATATCGCCCTATACCGGGATCCAGCGCTGGCTGCACCAGCTCTGGCTCGACATCAGCAGCGGTCGGTTCTGGAAGGCCACCGCCCACCATTACCTGCGGATGGCCTACGACATGCTGGCCGCGGGCATCGCGCTTGCGCTGCTGGTCTTCGCGTTTCTCGGCCCGGCGGCCGCGATCGCGATCCGGCAGAGCGACGACGACGCGGGGCTGTCGTTCATGTCGCCACCGCTGGCCTGGCTATCGGCCTTCGTTGCGGTGGTCGCAGCGGTGGCAATCCTGATCTTCGCGCCCGCCGTCGACGCCGTCATAGATCGCTGGCTGCTGTCGCCGTCGCCGACGGCCGCGCTGCAATACCAGGTCAGCGCGCTCGCCGATGCGCGGGAGGGCGCGGTGTCGTCGGCGCAGACCGAGCGTCACCGCATCGAACGCGATCTGCACGACAGCGTGCAGCCGCGACTGGTGTCGCTGGCCATGACCATCGGGCTGGCCCAGACCAAGCTCGACACCGACCTGCCCGCGGCCAAGCAGCTGATCGCCGAGGCGCACGACGACGCGAAGAATGCGCTCGTCGAGCTGCGCAACGTGGTGCGCGGTATCGCGCCGACGATCCTGGCCGACCGCGGCCTGGATGCCGCGTTGTCGGCGGTCGTGCAGCGGTCCCAACACACTGGAGTCCCGACGACAATCAATCTCCACCTGCCCCGCCGGCTCGGCGATGAGGTGGAGTCGGTCGCGTACTTCGTCGTGGCCGAGGCGTTGACCAACATCGCCAAGCACGCCAACGCGAGCCAGGCGGTGGTCACCGTGCGGCTCGACGAGGCTGCCAATCAGCTGCACGTCACGGTGTTCGACGACGGGCGCGGCGGCGCGTCGATCACCACCGACGAGAACGCCACCGGGCTACGCGGGCTCGAGGAACGAGTCCGGGCCGCGCACGGCACGTTCACGGTGTCCAGCCCCGCCACCGGCCCGACCATCGTCACCGCGGTGCTGCCATGCGCATCGTGATCGCCGAGGATTCGGCGTTGCTGCGGGCCGGCATCGAGCGCATCCTCACCGACGCCGGCCACGAGGTCGTCGCCGGTGTGCCCGACGCGACCAACCTGCTGCGGCTGGTCAACGAGAAGCGACCCGACCTCGCGATCGTCGACGTACGGATGCCGCCGACGTTCACCGACGAAGGCATCCGGGCCGCGGCTCTGCTGCGCAGTCAGAACCCGGAGTCGCCGGTGCTGGTGCTGTCGCACTACGTCGAGGAGCGCTACGCCGCCGACTTGATCGCCTCGGACACAAAGGGATTCGGCTACCTTTTGAAGGATCGCGTTGCCGATGTGCCCACGTTCCTGGACGCCGTTGCGGTAGTCGGCGGGGGCGGCACCGTGCTCGATCCGGAAGTGGTGTCGCAGATCCTGGTGCGCTCGCGTCGCCGCAGCGCGCTCGACGAGCTGACGCCGCGCGAGCGGGAGGTGCTGCAGCTGATGGCGGAGGGCAGGACGAATTCGGCGATCGCTTCGACGCTGCATATTTCGGTTGGCTCCGCGGAGAAGCACATCGCGTCGATCTTCACCAAGTTGGACCTGGCTCCCGACGAGAGCGAGAACCGCCGCGTGCTGGCGGTGCTGCGCTACCTCGAATCCTGAACTGTTGAAAGGGTTTTGACCAATGACTTCCATCGCTCCCCCACCGCCGGCACCGGCCACCCCGCCGCCTCCGCTCTCCCCCGGTGGGCGCACCGCGTTCCGGATAGCGCTCATCGCCGCCGCGGCGGTGCTGGTGGTGGGGACCCTCGCATCGCTGGGCGCGGTGGCGTGGGGTGTCGCCAGCTTCCGGATCATCACCGATAGCAAGCCGCTGCCCTCGGGCATG